>JADGNS010000735.1 GCA_017883355.1 Candidatus Solibacter sp. | reverse complement strand
AAAGGCTACGCTACGGTGCTGCGACGAAGCGTCGCGGCGCGCGAAGACACGGAATGGATAGCAGTACAATTTCCACCTCTTCCTACCTCACCCAAAATGTCACGCCGACCCGGCTCTCCGCCCCTCCCACGCTCAGCACCACCGAGCCCCGATCGCCATCCGGAAAATCCGCCGGTATCCGCGCATTGACTTGCAAGCACCCCACCAGGCCCGGAGCCTCTCCAGCGTACAGCACCTCCGCCGCCACGTTCGCCATCTTCAGCACCACCGGCAGCGACGGCACGCCCAGCGGATTCCCCGCCGCTACGCCGGTTGGCGCGCCTCCCTTCATGACGCCCGCGCCCACGGCGAAGAACGAGATCACGCTCCCCCGCGCCGCCGGGTTGGTTATGTCGTTCACGCTCCCATCCTGATTGAGCGCCGCCGCCTGCGACGTCCCGAGCAGGGTCAGCAAACCCGGCGCCGTGTCCACCACCGCCAGGTCCACCGTGTTCGACGGCACGCCGCGGTAGACGAGTTGGACCGTGGTGGTCTTACGCCCCGCCACTTCGTAGGGCACCTGCACGTTTACCTGGAACGCCCAGGTGAACAGCAGCGGCGCAGGCCGCCCGTCGAAGAGTACCTGCGTCTCCGCCAGCGTAGTGGCGACCCGCCCGCTCGCGTCCAATGGCCCCGCAACCGCGTTTGCCGGCCCGATCCCCTCCCCGTAAAGGGAAATAATCTCGCCCGGCGCCACGGGAGCCGGAATCCCTCCCGCCACACTCGCAATCTCGTCGACTGCCAGCGACCCGAATCCCGCCGCGTCCCCCGTCATCCACAGCAGTACGAATTGCCCGATTCCCGAGCCCGGATCGCTGGTGGTGTCGCAAGTCCAGTGCCCCAGTATCGTCGCCGGGTAATCCGTAAAGGTTTGAATCAAGCTGCCCGGCGTGAAATCCGTCACCGTCCACGAGACGTTGCGGAAATCGAAATACGCCATCGCTGCCTGCAGCAGGTCTCCGGCTTGTGAGACGTCGCGCGGAATCGCCGTGCACGCCGCCGTGGCGTGCCCGAACGGCATTCCCCACGCCCCCGCATAGAGGGGAAACGTTCCCGCCAGGAACCCGAAGCTGGCAATGCGCTCCTCGTCCGTCAGGGCCACGTCGAAATACGGATGCCACTCGTACATCACGTTGGCGTCGGCCAGATAGAATTGCGCGCTGAAACCCTGGAAGCCCGCGCGATTCTGAAATCCGGCCGCCGCGATGATCTGCTGCGCCCCCGCGGCGCGGATCGCGTTCACCAGATCCTGCATGCCCACCGCCGCCGCACCGCTGGCGAGCGCTCCGCCGTTGCGCCAGACCTGCCAATCCGCCGGGCGATTCGCGGCGGCGCCGCTGCCCGCGATGTCGCGCGTGGAAGGCTCGTTGCACAGGGCGAGAATCAGCCCCGGTGTGTTCGCGAACCTGGTGGCGCACGCCTTCCAGAAATCCAGCAACGCCGCGTCCGGCAGCGACCCGTCCTGCTGCGCCCCGAGCACCACGATCAGGCTCTCGCCGTTGGCCAGCGCCACCACGGACGCCACACGGTCCAGATACCCTGGCCCGTCGCGCTTCCATACCGCCGCGCTGACCGGCAGGCGCACCGCGTTCATGTTCCAACGCTGGCGCATGACGCGAAACGTGAACCCGGTCATGGCGTTTACGTTCGCCACGTCCGCCGCCGTTGGCGAGATGGCTTCCAGCCCCGGCAGGGAGACGCCGCGCAACTGAAACACCGTGCCCGCCGAGTCCACCAACAGATTCGCCTTCACACGCAGCGGCGGCACGGGAATCGGCGTGGGAGGCGCATGCCCCTCCGCCGGCCGCCACACCGCGAACATCAATCCAACCGCAAGCAGGAAGCCACGCGACACGCTGTTACTTTACAGAAGCAGCTGTCCAAAACGCAATCGACTACTCGTTAACTTGTATTTGATGACTCTAACTGTGGCGGATCACCAGAACGTCGCCGTCTTTGACGATGTATTCCTTGCCTTCCAAACGGAGCTGGCCTTTGTCGCGGGCGCCGGGGTAGCCGCCGAGATCGATCAGGGTTTTCCAGTTGACCACTTCGGCGCGAATGAACTTCTTTTCGAAATCGGAGTGGATGGCGCCGGCGGCTTTGACCGCGGGGCTGTGCATGGGGATGGTCCAGGCGCGGCACTCGTCTTCTCCGGCGGTGAGGAAGCTCATCAGGCCCAATAGAGAATAGGTGGCGGAAATCAGGCGTTCGAGTCCGGATTCCGTTAAACCGTAGCTGGCCAGATACTCGAGTTGCTCGCCGCGGGGGAGTTCGGCGAGCTCCGCCTCGATTTTGCCGCAGACGGCGGTGACGGCGGTATGGGCACGGCCGGCCAGCGGACCGTTGCGGTACTCCTCTTCGCGTTCGTGCAGGCGGCCGGCTTCTTCCTCGCCGATGTTGAGCACGTACAGCATGGGCTTCTGGGAGAGAAACTGGAAGCCGCGGATGCGCTTTTCGTCCTCGGCATCGAGAGAGAGCTCGCGCAACGGCTTGTTGGCCTCGATCAATTCCTTGCACTTGACCAGCAGATCGTACTCGCGGTCGAGTTCGGGATTCTTGATCTTCTTACGGTCCTTCTCGAGGCGCTCCAGGCGCTTTTCGAGCACCGCGAAATCGTTGAGGATGAGTTCGGTCTCCAGATCTTCCATGTCGCGGATGGGGTCGACGGAGCCCTTCTCATGGGGGATGGTGTCGCTGGCGAAGAGGCGCAGGACGTGGGCGAAGGCGTCGACATTGCGCAGGCTGGCGATGCTGCCGGCGTCGCGCAGCGTCTCCTTGGAGATCGACGGCATGTCCACGTATTCCACGGTGGCGTGGGTGACTTTGGGGGGCTCGAACAGCTTGCCCAGGGCTTCCACGCGAGCGTCGGGGACGCGGGCGATTCCGGTGCGCGCGGAAGTGGAGCCGATGCGGGTCTCCTGATGCACTCCGGTGAGGATGGTGAAGAGGGAGGTCTTGCCCGTCATGGGCAGGCCGATGATTGCTGTTTTCATAGGGGGAACGATTTCTACAGGGGTACTTCCACCTGGCTGAGAATATCTTCGATGATGCGCTCGCCCATGTCGGCGCGGCGCTGCGCCAGGGTGGTGCGCGTATTGATGACGACGCGATGGGCGAACAGGGGAACGGCCAGGCGCTTCACGTCGTCGGGGATGGCGTAGTCGCGGCCTTCGATGAGTGCGACGGCTTGCACGGCGCGGTAGAGCGCCTGGCTGCCGCGCGGGCTGACGCCGAGGGTGAGTGATTCGTGGGAGCGGGTGCGCTCGACAATGGCGAGCATGTAATCGATGAGCGTCTCGTCGACGGTGACGCGGTGGACGGCGTCCTGGAGGCGGAGGACATCGTCGGCGATCAGGCCGGAAGTGACCGGCGGCGCCGACTCACGGGGAGTATTGCGCAGGATCATGCGTTCGCTGGCGGTATCGGGATAGCCGATGCGCAGGCGCATGAGGAAGCGGTCGAGCTGGGATTCGGGGAGCGGATAGGTGCCGTGGTGCTCGACGGGATTCTGGGTGGCGATCACCATGAAGGGACGCGGCAGAAAATGCGAATGTCCGTCGATGGTGACCTGGCTTTCGTTCATGGCTTCGAGCAGGGCGGACTGGGTTTTGGGGGTGGTGCGGTTGATTTCATCGGCCAGCAGGAAGTTGCTGAAGATGGGTCCGGGCTTGAATTCGAAGGCTTCGGCGTGGGCGTTGTAGATGGTGACGCCGAGGACATCGCTGGGCAGCATGTCGCTGGTGAACTGGAGGCGA
>JADGNS010000734.1 GCA_017883355.1 Candidatus Solibacter sp. | reverse complement strand
GAAAAGCCGGCCGGCCCGGCCGCCGTTCCGCAGGTGTGATGTGGGCCGCAAGCGCGATTTCCGCCGGATCTTTCGCGGTCTTCGCTTCCGCCTCACCATCAGTTACGCGGTGCTCTTCACGCTGCTATTGACCGGCGTCGCACTGGCATTTCGCGCGCGGCTCGCCAGCACCCTGGAGAACCAGCTCCAGGACGAACTCAACAGCGACTGGGCCGCCATGAAGGGCTACATGCGCATTGAGCCGGTTTTGGATTTTGGCAACAAGATTTGTTCGGCGTGGTATTACGACGCGGCCGATCCGGACGAGACCACGATTGTACTGGACACCCGCAAGATCTACCTGGTTACGGACCAGTTCGGCAACCCCATCCCCGATTCCGTCACGCATGAACCCTCCGTCTCGACCGGCTATGACGATATCGGCGTGGACAAGCCGGCCGACATCCGCAAGAAGGTGTTGGAGGCGATGGTTTCGCCCAAGCCCAGAATCTTCTGGGAAGACCGCAAAGCGTCGAACGGCGAGCCCGTCAAGATTCGCAGCGGACTGGTCTATTCGGAAGGGCATGGGGCGCCTTACTACGTCGCCATCGGCGCCTCCTATGCGGATAACGTCAAGACGCTGCAATCGTATACATGGGTCTTCGCCGGGGTGATCCCGGGCGCGCTGCTGCTGGGCTCGCTGCTGGGATATTTCATGGCGGGCCGCACGCTCACGCCGGTGCTCGAGGTGGCGCAGGCGGCGCAGCGCATCTCCGGCTCCAACCTCAGCATGCGCATTCCTACGCGCGGTGCCGGCGACGAACTCGACACCCTGATCCTCACGTTCAACCGCATGATCGAGCGCCTGGAAGCCAGTTTCCAGCAGATGCGCCAGTTCTCGGCCGACGTGTCGCACGAACTGCGCACGCCCATCACGGCGATCCGCGGCCAGTTGGAAGTGGCTCTCTTCACCGCCCAAAGTACGGATCAATACCGCGAGGCCATGTTCAACGCGCTGACGGATATCGACCGCTTGAGCCAGATCGTGCGGGCGCTGCTGTTGCTCTCGCAGGCGGAGAGTGGTCAGATCGTACTGCAGAAATCGCATCTCAACCTGAGGGAAGTAGTGGATGACCTGGTGGAGCAGTTCCAGATCCCGGCTGAAGCGGCGGGGGTGCGCCTCACTGCCGAACTGCCGCCCGAGTGTTCCGCCGAAGTGGATCGCGTGCAGATCGAGCGGATGATCACCAACCTTCTCTCGAATGCTCTCAAGTTCACACCGGAGGGCGGGGCGGTGACGATGTCCCTGCAGTCGCATCCGCAGTTCATCGAACTGGTGGTGGAGGATAACGGCCGCGGCATTCCGACCGAGCACCTGCCGCATATCTTCGACCGCTTCTACCGCGTCCCCGGCCAGGGGACGGCGCCCACTCCCGAACAGGGTCTCGGACTGGGCCTCAGTTTCGTCGCGTGGATCGTCAAGGCGCACAACGGCAAGATTGAGGTGGAGAGCACGCCGGGGAAGGGAACCCGCTTCATCATCCGCCTGCCCAACGAGGGCGTGGGAAGCGACACGATGGAACTGGCGGGTCAGCCCGCCAGCTACTAGGAGGAACGGGAAAAGCCGCCTTACTGCCGGCGCGCGGCCATGATCTTTTGCGCTTCACCGAGCAGGGCTTCGGCCTTGGGCAGGCTTTCGACGGCCTTCTGCACTTCGGGATCGTCCACAAACTGCGCGCGGTCGGCGGTCTTTTTGTCGAAAGCGCGCATGTAGAATTCCTTGCGGATCTGCTCGGTGAGCCACTTCCTGTCGCGGCTGAACTCGGCCTCGGTGAAGGGGAACTCGCGGGCGGTCAGGAAGTCTTTGAAGCGCGCCAGCAGGTCGTTATCCGGCGACCAGGCTTGGGGAAGCTGCGGCTTGGCCGGCCCGAAGTAGGCGGAGCCGAAGCGGTAGATGATCGATGAGTTATAGAGGCGCCGCTGGAACATGGTGGGCTTGGGAGGGTCGAACTTTTCGTCCGGCGTGATGCCTCCGCCGCCGTACATCTTGCGGCCGACATCGGTGCTCTTCACGTCGTCGCTGTTCTGCGTGGGCTTGCGCGCGTAATAGTAATCGAAGAACGAGCCCTTGGTGTAATCGCGCTGGATCAGGCGGCCGCTGGGTGTGTAGTAGTGAGCGATGGTGAGCAGGAGCGCGGCGCCTTCGGTCAGCGGGAACTGCGCCTGCACGAGGCCCTTGCCGAAGGTGTTCTCGCCCATGATGAGGGCGCGGTCGTGATCCTGCAAGGCCCCGGAGACGATCTCCGACGCGGATGCGGAATTGCCGTTCACCAGGACTATGATGGGGTACTTCTGAGATAGCGGATTCGCCTTGGCGCGAAATACCTGTTCTTTTTCGGCGCGCCCGCGGTGCGATACGACCACTTGTCCGTCGCGCAGGAAGCGCCCACTCAAGGATACCGCCTCGGTCACCAGACCGCCGCGATTCTCCCGCAGGTCCAGAATGAGGCCCTTGATTTTCGATTCGTCCAGCTTGAGCAGGGCGGCTTCCACGTCGCGGGCGACGTTCTGCGCTTCGAAGCTGGTGACCTCGAGGAAGGCGATGCCGGGTTTCAGCCAGAACGCATCCACCAGGCTGGTCTCGATCTCACCGCGAATGACGGTTACGGTGACCGGTTCGGTGGCGCCCTCGCGCATGACGGTGACGCGCACCGGGCTGCCGTGCTTGCCGCGGAGCATATCGGCGACGCCGGCCGAATCCTTCTTGGTGACATCCTTGCCATCGACCGCGACGATGACGTCGCCGCGGCGCAGGTCGGCGCGCCACGCCGGCGATCCGGGGAACGGCTCCATGGCGATCACCTTGGTGCCGTCCATGGAAATCAGCATGCCGATGCCGAAATACTGCGCGCGCTGCTTGCGCTGCATGTCCTGGTATTCGGTGGGGTCGAGGAAGTTGGAGTGGGGGTCGAGGGTGCGCAGCATGCCGGGAATGGCGCCCTGATAGATCGCCTTCTCCGAGGAGATGGGGTCGGCGTAGTTCTGTTCCAGGAGGGAAAGGGCGCTGGTCAGCGCTTTGAAACTCTTGTCGAGATCGTCCTGCGGAGTGGCCGCGCGGGCCCGAATGCTGGGGCCGTAGAGGGGCGCAAGAACGGTGCAGGCGCCGACGATCAGGGCCACTTGAACAGACGTCCGAATTTTCATGAATTACCCCCGGGCGGCGAACTCGCTTCCCTTAGCTCTATCATATCCCGTTACGACAGGGCTTTCCACGCCACCCCGCCGGGGGCGCACACCGGTATCGCAAGTCTCAGTGTAGTAGACTACTCGAACCCCCAAAACGGTTGCAAGATTGTGGCGGAACTAGCGGAAGACGCTTTCAACGCAGAGACGACGGGGCCTACCGGGGGCGGTTCCGCATAGAATAGGCTTTCGGACTGTCTGGAGGAGTACATGAGATTGGCTAGGAGTTGGACGAGCACGGCGGCGGCCGCCGCTTTGCTGTTTGGGCACGGCATCGTGCGCGCGCAAGGGACGCTGGCCGATTATCAACGCGGCCAGGCGCTGGCCGGAAGGGCGCGGGGACTGGTGGTGGATGTTCCGGGCGCGGCCAACTGGATCGACGGGACCGACCGTTTCTGGTATGCCAAGGCGGTCAAAGGCGGCACGGAATTCGTTCTGGTGGATGCCGGGGCGGCGACGAGGAAGCCGGCTTTCGATCATGAAAAGCTGGCGGCCGCCATGTCCTCGGCCAGCGGCAACAAGTACACGGCGCTGACGCTGCCGTTTGCGCCTCCCGCCGGGGGACGCGGCGGCGGGGCGGGGCGT
>JADGNS010000733.1 GCA_017883355.1 Candidatus Solibacter sp. | reverse complement strand
GCCGCCGCCCCCCACGGTGGAGGATCGGCTGGACATCCAGCAGCAGCGCATCGAAGAGCAGGCGCAGACCAAAGTGGAGGCGTCGCAGAAGTTTGCCATCCGCCTGGCGGGGATGGCGTTGTTCAACGCGTTCCTGAATTCCAAGCAGAGCGGCGGGGCGGACTACCCGGTGGTTGCCGCGGCGACGGGCGCGGGGCACTCCGGGGCGACGGTGCGGCAGACCGTGGTAGGCCTGGAATTCGGCGGTCCGCGCGCAATCTGGGGCGGCAAGGTAAACGGGTCGGTGTACATGGATTTCTTTGCCGGGGGAACGAACACCCCGATGCGCGTGCGCACCGCCAGCCTCGAAATCGCGTGGAACGATCGCAGCGTGATTGCCGGGCTGGAAAAGCCCATTTTCAATCCGCGCGAGCCGAGTTCGCTGGCGCAGGTGGGCATTTCTCCGCTGACCGGAGCGGGCAATCTGTGGTTGTGGCTGCCGCAGGTGCGCTTCGAGCAGGAGATCCGCCTGGGCGCCGGCAGCGGGGTGCGCGCGCAGTTGGGCGCCGTGCAGACGCGTGAGATCGGGCCGTATACAGGGACCGCGACAGCCGAAGCCTCGCGCCCCGGGGCGGAGGGGAGGTTTAACTTCCATCACAAGCTGGACGACGAGCGGCGACTGGAGATTGCGGCGGGATTCCACGCGAGCACGACGCATGCGGGCGGCCAATCGATCCCATCCCATGTGTTTGCCATGGACTGGTTTTTCAACCCGTGGAAGCCGGTGGAATTCAGCGGAGTGTTCTATACCGGGCAGAACGTGGCGCACCTGGGCAGCGGAACGCGCCAGGGGTTCGCAGTCGATGGGACGATCGGGGAATCGGTGGGGAGCGTCGGCGGATGGGGACAAGTGACGCTGCACGCGCTGCCGCGCCTCGATTTCCATCTCTTTACCGGGCAGGTGGACGATGCCAACCACTATCTGGTGGCGGGAGGGATCGGCAAGAACCTGCTGTTTGGCGGCAACGCCTACTTCCGCGTAGCGCCGAATGTGCAGGTGGGCCTGGAAGCTACGCAGTTGCGGACGATGTATCTGGGACAGGGAGTGCGAATCAATAATCACTATGATCTGGCGCTGGCTTATCTGTTCTAGCGTGGGCCTTGGCGTGGCGTTCGGCGCATTGGTGACGGGCGAGGTGGAACTGACCAATTCCAAGAATCTGGCGGTGCGTAAGCACAAGGACTACGCGGGCGTGGTGCTGTGGCTGGAGCCTGTGGACCGCCCCGCGCCCACGCTGCCGCCCAAGCACGTGGAGATGCAGCAAAGGGATAAGATGTTCCAGCCGCACGTGCTGGCGATCTCCCTGGGCAGCACGGTGGACCTGCCGAATCTCGACCTGATCTTCCATAACGCCTTTTCGAATTTCAGCGGGCAGCCGTTCGACGTTGGCCTGTATGCGCCGCGCACTTCGAGGAGCGTGACGTTCAAGCACGCAGGCATCGTGCGGGTCTTCTGCAACATTCACGCGACGATGAGCGCGATTATCGCGGTGTTGAACACCCCGTGGTACGCGGTGACCGAGTCCAGCGGGAAGTACACGATCGCCGGGGTGCCGCCCGGGGACTACCACCTGCACATGTTTCACGAGCGTTCGATGCCGGAGAACCTGAAATTTCTGGAGCGCCGGATCACGGTGCCGGATGGCGGGCTGGGGTTGCCGCTCATCTCGATTTCGGAGACAGGATTCATTCCGGCGTCGCATCTCAACAAGTACGGCAGCGACTATCCGCCGACGGGCAACGACGGCGCCTATCCGGGGGCGCCCAGGAAATGAGATTCCAATTTTCGCGTCTGTCGCTATTGACCAAGATCATGCTCTCCACGTCGGTAGCGATCACGGTGTTGTTCGCCATCGCGGGGCAGATTGTGCTGCGCAATATCACCAAGAGCATGTCGGACAGCCTGGAGGCGGAGGTGCAGGGCAGCTTTCACGCCTACGCTTCGCTGTGGGAAGCGCGCACGGAACTGTTGAACTCGGTGAGCCGCCTGCTGGCCGGCATGTCGGATGTTCGGGCGGCGTTCGGTACGCGCGACCAGGCCACCATCCGGGATAGCGCGAGCGAGTTGTGGTCGCGGATTTCCACGTCGGCGGGTCTGTTCCTGGTGACCGACCCGCGGGGCAGGGTGATTGCGTCGTTGGGCGGGGTGACGGCGCCCTCGCTGCGCAAGGACCTGGACGTGGTGCAGGCCGCCGAAACGCGATTCCCGCAGCAATCGTCGGGCTTCTTTCTGGAGGGGGGCGAACTGTATAACCTCTCGGTGACGCCGGTTTACGTTGAGTCGGGGGGCGGGCAGGATCTGCTGAACGTGCTGGTGGCGGGCGAACGGGTGGACGCGATAGTGGCGCAGCGCTTGAAGGCGGCGACCCACAGCGAGTTTCTGTTCCTGGCGCCTTCGGGGGTGATCGCTTCCACATTGAACCCGCGCGCCACCGCGGCGGTGGTGGCGGACCTGGCTGGGAAAAGCGGCGGCCAGAAGGTGAGCGATGGGGTTGTGGAGTACGCGCGTTTCGAGGCGCCGCTGACCGACATCACGGGCCGCCCGGTGGGTACGATTTGCATTCTGCGATCTTTCGAGGGTGCGCGGCGGCGCATCGCGGGCCTCTACACGAATATCATTCTGCTGTGGCTCGGCGCCATGACGGTGGGGTTCGTGCTTACCTACCTGCTGGCGCGTCGGATTGTAGAGCCGGTGGAGCAGTTGGACCGCGCGGCGGCGGAGGTGGCGCGGCAGAATTACGCGATCGAAGTGCCGGTGCGCGGGGAAGACGAGCTGGGCCGGCTGGCGAGCACGTTCAACACGATGTGCGCGAGCATCCGGCAGGCGCGCGAGGAGTTGATCCGGCAGGAGCGAATTTCGACGATCGGGCGGCTGTCGGGATCGATCGTGCACGATCTGCGCAATCCGCTGGCGGCGATCTACGGGGGTGCGGAGATGCTGGTGGATGCCGACCTGCCGCCGGCGAATGTGAAGCGCCTGGCGGGCAATATTTACCGCGCGTCGCGGCGCATACAGGAGCTGTTGCAGGATCTGATCAACGTATCGCGCGGGAAGGCAAGTCAGCCGGAGATGTGCCGGCTGCGCGAAGTGGCATCGGCGGCGTGCGAAGCGCTGGCCACGGCGGCGGAGCAGCAGGGAGTGATGCTGACGCTGGAGATCCCGGGGGAGATTGAAGTGCCGCTGGAGCGCAGCCGGGTGGAGCGCACGTTCGCCAACCTGATCGGCAACGCGGTGGAGGCGATGGCGGGCGGCGGCGAGGTGCGCATCACGGCGGAGATGCAGGATGGTTCGGCGATCGTCCACGTGGAAGACACCGGTCCGGGGATCGCGCTGGAGATACGGTCGCAGTTGTTCCAGCCCTTCGTGAGCCTGGGAAAGCGCAATGGGCTGGGCTTGGGCCTGGCGCTGTCGCGGCAGACGGTGCTGGATCACGGCGGGGACATGTGGGTGGAATCGGCCTCCGGCCGCGGCGCCCGGTTCAGCTTCCGGCTACCGGGCGCGCACGTGCCGCAGGCGGAAGGGCAGACCGTGCCGGAGGCGCGGGGGTAGGGGCGATGTTCTGCGACTGCCTGTGGCCAAGGTAGAATCGTAGATACGCGGGCGCGTAGCTCAGGTGGATAGAGCATCAGCCTTCTAAGCTGAGGGTCGCTGGTTCGAGTCCAGCCGCGCCTACCATTTTCAACAGCTTAGAGCCACTGAGCATTTCACCGTTACTCGCATTACTCGGTTAAGTCTTCTCGGGCGGCTTTGGTTGACGTTTTAGAGCC
>JADGNS010000732.1 GCA_017883355.1 Candidatus Solibacter sp. | reverse complement strand
GTCAGCCCCAACGGCGACTTCTTCACCATGCCCCGAGCCGAGGCAATCAAGATGTGGTGGCAGCCCGCGCCGTTCTCGCTCTGCCTGAATTGCGGCGAGTTTTATTCACGCCGCGAGCTGGAGTTCGCCAAGCTGGCCTCGCTTTCCAGTGAAGCGCGAACGAGCGCGACCACCGTGCTTGCGACCTCATTGCTTCGTCGCTCCGCCGGGATGGAAGGCGCAAGAGACAAACTCCTTACGTTCACCGACAATCGGCAGGACGCCTCTCTGCAATCCGGGCACTTCAACGATTTCATCCACGTCTCGCTTCTCCGGTGCGCCTTGCACACCGCCTTGCTCCGCGACAACGAACTGACATTTGACCGCGTCGCCGAGGCAGTCGTTGCCGCCAGCGGCCTTAGCGTGCTCACCGTTGGCAGGAACCCGGAGCTCGATCCGGCATCTCCCGCAGCAGCCGACGTGATGCGGGTGTTCATCGAGCTGACCGAGTACCGCATATACGAAGACTTGCGGCGCGGTTGGCGTGTCGTGCAGCCCAACCTGGAGAATGTTGGTCTGCTCCGCGTTGGCTATCGCGGGCTGGAGGCGTTATGCGCGGACAACGCACGCTGGCAATTCCATCCAGCAGTCGCTGCACTTCCCGCGTCCGATCGTGAACGGCTCGTGCGCGCGTTCCTGGACCAGTTCCGGCGCAAGCTCGCCATCGCGTGCCGTTGCTTGCAGGAAACCAACCAGCAACAAATTCGGCGGCGCTCGGAACAGAACCTTAACGACTTCTGGGGTCTCGACGAAGCCGGCGCGGAACTGCGCACCGCCAACCGCTTCGTGCGCGAAGGCCAGTCACAGCGCCTCGCCGAAGGTTTCAGCCTGGGCGACCGCAGCAAACTCGGCCGATTTCTGTCCGGCGAACTGGGGCTAGACTCAGCAGGCTATGAAACGTTTCTCGACGGCCTGCTCGCTCTCTTGGTCGGCCAGGGGTTGCTCAGGCGGCTAGACCCGCTGGACGACCACCAGTTTTTCCAACTGGACGCCGCCTGCCTGCTCTGGCGCTTGAGCGATGGCAGCGCTCCACCCCTCGACCCGCTCTACGCCCGCCGCACCGGCGCCGACGGTTACGCCGAGACACCACCCCCGGTGAACGCCTTTTTCCAGCGCTTCTATCGTGACTCTGCCGTTGCGCTTGCCGCGCTCGAAGCCCGCGAACACACCGCGCAAGTCGTCAAGCCGGGCGAGCGCGAGCGCCGCGAACGTCGCTTCCGCTGGGAGACCAGCGACACGGCCAAGGAACGCGACGGTCTTCGCCGCCTGCCATATCTGGTTTGTTCCCCCACGATGGAACTTGGCGTGGACATTGCCGACCTCGATCTCGTCCATTTGCGCAACGTGCCGCCAACCCCGGCCAACTACGCCCAGCGCAGCGGTCGCGCCGGGCGGCAGGGCCAGCCCGGCTTAATCATTACTTACTGCGGCGCCATCAACAGCCACGACCAGTACTTTTTCAACCGCCGCGCCGATATGGTCGCCGGCAGCGTGCGCCCGCCTCGCCTCGACGTTGCCAACGAGTCTCTTGTGCTCGCCCACCTCCAGGCTGTCTGGCTCGCGCAAGTCCGCCTGCCCCTCGGCGATTCCATCGAGGAAGTGATTGATACGGACAACGAAACACAACTGCCCCTGCGCACGAGCGCCGCTGACGCGATACAGCTTTCCGAGGCTGCGAAAAACGAAGTGCGCGAGCGAGCCCGCCGCATTCTCCAATTCGACCTAGCTGCCCTGGCTAACGCCGGCTGGTTCAGCGACACTTGGCTCGAAACGGTAGTCAACGAAGCGCCCACGAACTTTGACCGAGCCTTTGACCGCTGGCGCGAGCTGTTCCGGGCCGCCCTCCGGCAACTCACGGAAGCCCAGAGCGCCCTTCGCCGCGCACGCCAGCGCGACGACCAGGCTGATGCTCGCCGCCGCGAAGAAGAGGCCCTGCGCCAGCTCAACTTGCTCCGACAAATCTCGACCAACCGTGAGGAAAGTGACTTCTACCCATACCGATACCTCGCCAGCGAGGGCTTCCTGCCCGGTTACAACTTCCCGGCGCTGCCCGTTCGCGCCTGGGTGCCACACGATGACGGCGAGTTCATCGCCCGCCCGCGCTTCCTTGCTCTGCGTGAGTTTGGTCCAAACAACATCCTTTACCACGAGGGGGCGAAGTGGGAAGTAGTCAGCTTCCAGTCGCCGCCGGGCGGCCTGGAAGAACGGAGAAGCCAGAAGCGATTCTGCGGTATCTGCGGAAGTTTCTGTGAAACCACATTCGACCGCTGCCCCGATTGCGACACCCGCTTCGATCCTACCAATAGCCAGCTCCAAACGCTGCTTGAGCAACCCAACGTGCGCTGCCGCCGCCGCGAGCGTATCACCTGCGACGAAGAGGACCGCCGTCGCCGCGGCTTCGACCTGCATGTCGCCTATCAGTTCGCCACCGGCCCCGGCGGCGACAGACGCATCCGCGAGGCCGACGTCATGGTGGGGCAGACACCAGTCCTGCGGCTCATCTACGGCCCAGCCGCCACCTTGCTCCGGGTCAATCGTGGATGGCGGACCGCTGATACCCCCGGCTTCCTGGTGGATCTGGAGAGCGGCGAGGTGCTCACGGTCCCACCGCCAGCCACCGGCCCGGCCCCACGACCCCGCCGGATCGAGCGGCTCCAGCTTGCCGTTCACTCCACCCAGAACCTTTTACTTGTTCGCCTACTCCGTCCCGAACTGCGCGGCGACACCGGCCTGGAGGCAACGCTCCAGTACGCGCTCCAGCGCGGAATGGAACAACTTTTCCAGCTTGAGGAATCCGAACTGGGAGCCGAGCGGGTTGGCGACGGTGACCAACGCGCCCTCCTTTTCTTTGAATCAGGCGAGGGAGGTGTCGGCGCTTTGCGCCGCTTGGTCGAAGACGCGGACGCGGTGGCCCGCGTCGCCCTCGAAGCCCTTGAGCGCTGCCATTTCGACCCCGCCGGCGTGGACCAGCGGCCAACGTGCTTAGCTGCCTGTTATGAATGCCTGATGAGCTTTGCGAACCAGCACGAGTCTCTGAAGCTGGACCGCCACCGCCTCAAACAGCACCTCCTCGACCTAGCAAGCAGCCGCACGTTCCCGCGCATCGCGGGCCGCGACTGGAATGCTCATCTGACCTGGCTCCGGTCGTTGACCGATTCCCGCTCCGATATCGAGCGCAACTTTCTCACCGCCCTGGCCGCAGGATTCCACCGCCTGCCCGACGAGGCGCAAAAGCCCATCCTCGAGCCGCGTTGCATCCCGGACTTCTTCTACACCCCGAACGTCTGCGTCTTTTGCGACGGCTCCGTCCACGACCAGCCCGCCCAGGCCGCCCGCGACGTTGAACTCCGGCGGGAGTTGGTCAACCGCGGCTACCGCGTCATCCCCATCCGCTACGACCGCAGTATCCCAGACCAAATCGCCGCCTACCCCGACGTTTTCGGAAGAATCTCGCCATGATAGCCATCACGCCTAATGCACAACATTTCCAATGACGCCTCCATCTTCCCCTAATGATCCGCAGCCCAGCCTGCCTGCACCAACTTCAATTCCAGAGCTGGAGTGGCCTTATGCCCCCACAAAGCTCTCAATGGTGCTGCAAGGTGACCTGCCGTTCTTTCTCCAGGCAGGCGCTACATACTCTCTCAACCGAGCGGTTTCTCTCATTGACCCTGCGGACAGCAGGCTTCGATGATTATCGACCAGGACCAAACCTCCGTAGTGCCCCTTGCGGAACTCCTAGCCCCAATTTACGAGTTAGGGTAGCCATTTT
>JADGNS010000731.1 GCA_017883355.1 Candidatus Solibacter sp. | reverse complement strand
TTCCAACGCAGACAATCTCCTTCGCTGATTTCGGCAGAATGGCCTTGCTCGCCCTGGCCGCAGGCGGATTCCTCCATAGCACCTCCATGCTGCCTTCGTTGCCTCGCCGTAGCCTCTCCCCGTAGCACCTCTGTCCCATGGACAGAGGTGCTACGGGGAGCCGGCTCATAAAAAGCTGGGAGTCAGATTGGTCCATAGTAACTCGCGGCAAGGCCCTGGCGGCCCCGAAACGAGCGAAGGGGCCAACACCTCAACACCCTCCGCACAGGAAACCAAAGCCGTAAGAACGACGGCATACACCTGGCCAACCTCACCGCGGACCAGAGCGAGTTGGGGTGAAGAGCCCGGTGCGGGAAAACCGCCCGCCGGGATCTGTGCGAGGGGCGCCGGGCAACCGGCGCCGCACAAAAGTATCTGGCTGGATGACTGGGGATGTGGAGTAACGCAGGGGCTAAAGCGGCCGGTCTGGCCGGAACCGGTAGTCCGGCCAGAGGGGACAGTTCAGGTCAATCCAGGCCTTCAATGCGCGCAACTCGTCGGGCTTGAGGGCAACGGTCTTATGCTGTTTCTGGGCCAGGGCCGTGAACAGGTGGCTTTGGCGCGTGCCGAAGGAGAGCGGCTCCGCCTTGAAAGGCCGCGAACCCCAATTCCAGTCAAAGTAGTGGACCCATCCCCCCGTGATTAGCGAGCGGTAGGAAGCGGGCACGCGGTCGGCGTCGCGGGTGCCGCGCAAATCGAGCTTCGCTTCTGACTGCGTGTCGTGGCAGCGGACACAGTTCGCGTTCAGGACAGGCTGAACGATGCGTTCGTAATCGAAGGCCCCGGCGCCCCAGGGTGGCGGCGTCAGCGGCTGTGCCGGCTGGGTGAACGCGTGGCCGCCACGCCTTGATGGCGCAGCGCAGCGATCGTCATGGCATCCGACGCAACTCCGCTGTTCACCCGGCTGGAGCTGGACCACGCTGCGCATGCGTTGCAGCTCGTTGAAGTTCTCGTCCAGCAGGTGGAAGTAGAGCACCTTGCCGGCCGGGGCGGTGAAGTTGGCCGAACCGTCCTCGGCGATACGAACGGTGCCGAGCACCGCCTTGGCCACGTAGCTGGGCCAGCCATTGCGTTCGGTGATGGTGGTGGTTCCGTCCGCTCCCCGGGTGGCACTGCCTTGCCGAAAGGCATGCGGTTGCAGTGCATTGGCGGTGCGCGTGGTGTAGCTCTGGGGCGGACCCGTCACGAGGTGAACCGGGCTGGCATAGAAATCCTGAAAGCTTGGATGGGAGCTGCGATACTCGCCATCGGCAAGCTCTTCCAAGGGGGCCGGCATCTCCTGGGACACTTGAATGTACTTAACCTGGCCGCGCGCGATGGTTGGGCCCAGGCCCTCGTACACGTCCTGGACCGTGAACTGGCCAAGCCCCTGGCTCGCGAGGACCGGGTCAGGCGTCGTCGCCAGCACCGGAGGGCGCGGACGGGCCTGCAGGAGCGAGGGACGCTTGCTGCTGATCGCCGGGTCTAGATAGAGCAGTTCCCGGTTCCCATAACGGTCAATGACATAGAGGCACCAGTGCGACTGCCGTCCGGGGTTATGGGCGACCAGGAAATGGTCGCGCGAGATGGGCTCGGGATCGCGGAACGTCTCGTTGTGCGACCGGTCCATCTGGTACTGGGGCCGGGTATCCGGGGTAATGCTGGTGATGGCCGCTGTGTCAAACAACCCCTTGCCGGGGGCGATCAAGGCGATCGGCCCCTGGTGGTCACCGTGCGAGATGAGGGTGCAGACTAGTTCCTGGCTGCCGGGAACTTCGCGCCCATGGCCATAGCAGTACGGCGTGTCGTTTCCGAAGGCCAGCTCGGGGTGGGTCCCATCGGGGCGGATGGACCAGAGCGTGTGGCCGAAGTCAGCGCCCTTGTCGAGATACTCCGAGCGAGTCCAAAGGATGCGCCCGTCCTGCGTGATGGCCGGATCCCATTCACTGATGTTGGCGTACGAAAGGCGGCGCAAGCCGGTTCCGTCGGGCTGCATGCGATAGAGCACGTAGGCCTGCGGCTCCCAGCAGAGGAACCGCGATTCGCAGCGGGTGGACATGAACCCCAGCCCGCCGTCGGGCAGTGGGACCGGGTCGAAGTCGTGGCAGGGACCTTTGGTCAACTGCTGTAAGCCGCTGCCGTCAACGCGGACTGACATCAGGTGCCAGTATGACTGCCAGCCATCCACCTCGGGTTTATCCGGACGGTAGGCGAAGTAAATCGTCTGCGCTTCGAAGTCTGCCACGGGATGACGCACGATGCCCGCACTCCCGTCGAAGAGCCTCTGCACCTCTGCCCGGGCTGGGTTCAACCGGCCTTGCGCATCGCGCGGCACGTGCAGCACGTGGATGCCTCCGCCCGAGGCGAACAGCGAATCGAGGTGTTCGCTGTAGTTGTGCGAGGGTTCGAGCGGGTGATGCTTGGCGAAGAGCACGCGCTCCAGCAGGGCGAGCTGCGGGTCGCGGAAGAAGAGCTGACGCTTGGCCTGCCGGACGGCCAGGTAGAGCGCATCGGAACCGGCCGCTGCCGGATCCTGTGCCTGTCGGCGCAATTCGGCGAGTTCGGCCCGCTCCCGTCCAATGTCGAGTCCCAGGGCCGACAGCCGCTCAATCATCTCATCGAATTGGAAAAGCGCGCGCTCCAGCGGTGTGAGGAGCGCCAGGCGCCCCCAATAGGGAGGCCCGCCAGGTACGGCCGGCCGGTCATTCCTCAGCGGTGAAAGATAGTCCGTTGCATCCATTCGGCTCCAAGTGTCCCGTTCACGCAGGAACGCATACTTAACGGCGCCAGCCCAGGTTGGCTCCGAAAGCTCCGCCACCGGAAAGGTCAGCAGGGGCCGGGGAGGGAGCAGTGCGCTCGCCGGGCGCTTCAGCTTCGCCGCGGTCACCCAGGTCTGCCCGTCGGGCGAGAGGCGAACCTCTGCTTCCAGAATCTGGCGGTCACTGAACTGCCCGGTCCGATCGCGCGAGACGACCACTCGCCCCACCAAAGCCGGCGCGGGCAGCTCGATTTGCGCCCACTCCTCACCCTCCGTGGCCGGGATCCAACTGTGGTCGTTGCCGTAGAGGCCGTCATTGAGGTGCGGCACGGCATGGATGGCATACCCAAGTAGGAGGGACGACGCTCGGGCCACGGCGCCACGACTGGCCAGGGCCAAGTTGGTTGGTGAGTTCGGCCCGTAAACCTCGAGTTCGTCGATACACGGTGCGCCAGCGTGCGATCGGCGGATGACCAGGCGCACGATGCGCGTCTCCTGCGCCGTGAACTCGATGGACGTGACCAGGGTGTTGGTCCCCCGGTCCGCCGCGAGGTTCGCCGCGCGGGCGGCGAAGGCCTCTTCAGCTATTTCGCGCTGCTCAGCAAGGGCCGCGCTTAAAGCAAGGGGGAACAGCGCCAGCCCGGCGATGAGCGAGACGGCCATACGAACTGAAATGGGTTGGTTCCTGGAAAGCCAGCAAGCCATATTCGTGTTCACTTGGTTCCTCATCATTGAGTTTGCCTGCACCTTGACGAATAGACTGGCGGTCGAGCAATCGTAAAGGTGTCGGCTAATAAGATGGTCGTATTCTCAGTTGACCTGATGAGCTCCTTCTACGTTAGACAGAAGCGAGTGGCAAGTGCCGTGATGCGCGGTAGATGGCACGCTCGCCTTGCCAAACGGCTTGGAGCCTCGGGAGCCGGTCCGGTCGGCAAGATGCCGTCCTCCCTGGCAGGCGGGAGTTTCCGCACGCGCCTGTCGGGCTACGCCACCGCGTATCGGCGCAGATACTTCACCGCCACGGTCAGATCCTTCGGCCA
>JADGNS010000730.1 GCA_017883355.1 Candidatus Solibacter sp. | reverse complement strand
TATCCTCTGCCGCCTTTGGTCAGAAGTTCGATCTGAGTACCGGTAAGTCGGAGTTATACTCGGCCGAGCGCGGTTATGGCTTCGAAGCAGGTGCCACGCTGCAGCCCGGCGCCGGCGCGATCACCTCTGAGAAGCCACCGTTCTATTTCTCCGCGCGGGTTCCGGAAGAAGGCAACTACCGCGTCACCGTCACGCTGGGTGATCGCGAAGTGGCAACCGTAACCACCATCAAAGCGGAACTGCGCCGCCTCATGGTGGAGAAAGCGGAGACT
The DNA here is from genome assembly GCA_017883355.1 of Candidatus Solibacter sp. Lineage (GTDB taxonomy): Bacteria > Acidobacteriota > Terriglobia > Bryobacterales > Bryobacteraceae > Solibacter. The sequence continues at coordinate 3,546 of JADGNS010000730.1, read as the reverse complement.
AAGCCCGGAGAGTTCGTCAAGCGCACCTTCCTGGTGAACACGCGGACGCCGGCGATCCCAGGCGGCGCGGAGGTGCGCCTGAAAGATCGAGAGAAGACCTCGGAAATCTGGGCGTGGGACGACCGGATCACCCTGGAGTTCACCAACGCGCATCCCGCCGTGAGCGCGATCGAGATCGAAAAGGCCGACGTCCCCACGCTGTACATCGCGGGCGATTCCACGTCCACCGACCAGGGCAGCGAGCCGTTCAATAGCTGGGGGCAGATGCTGCCGCGCTTCTTCCGTCCGGAGATCGCCGTGGCCAATCACGGCGAGAGCGGCGAATCGCTGCGCGGCTTCGTGGGCGAGCGGCGCCTGGCCAAACTGATGTCTGTGATCAAGCCGGGCGACTGGCTGCTGATCCAGATGGGGCACAACGATCAGAAGGAGAAGGGCGAGGGTGTGGGCGCGTTCACCACCTACAAGGAGTCGCTCAAGCAGTTCATCGCTCAGGCGCGCGAGAAGGGTGCGACGCCCGTGCTGGTGACCCCGGTGAATCGCATGACGTTCGACGCCGAAGGCATAATCACCAACAGCCTGGGCGATTATCCCGAGGCGGTCCGCCAGGCGGGTGCGGAGGAGAAGGTCGCGGTGATCGATCTGAATGCCATGAGCAAGCTCTTCTACGAGGCGATGGGGCCGAAGGTCGCGGTGAAGGCATTCGCCGATGGCGACACCACGCACCACAATAACTACGGGAGTTACCAACTGGCGAAGTGCATCGTGCAGGGCATTCGCGATGGCAAACTCGCGCTCGCGAAGTACCTTGTGGAAGATGTGACCGCGTTCGACCCGGCGCGTCCCGATCCCCTGGCCGCATTCGCCATCCCGGCCGAGCCGCGTGTCCCCGTGCAGAAGCCTTACGGGCAATAGGGCAGGCGGACCCAGAGGGTACCCCGCCTGCCCCACCTGTGATATATTAGCCTCCAACGCGAGGGCATATCCAGCCGGCAGAATCCATCCAGGTGAAGTTCGCCGAGGCGCTCGACGACCTCGTCGCGCAAGTGAAAAAGGACCGCTCCATCCTCGCCGCCATCCTCTGCGGGAGCCTGTCGCACGATACCGTCTGGGAGAAGTCCGACATCGACCTGGCGCTGGTCACCATCGACGACAAAAAGTTGGACCGCACGAGCCTCTCCCTCAATGCGGGCGGAGTCAACGTCCACGCTTTCCTGATGCAGCGGACCGAGTTCCGCAAGACCGTGGAATCTTCCGTGCGGAACTCGTTCATGCACTCGCTCTTGGCGAAGGGACGCCTGCTCTACACCCACGACGAGACCATCGCCGCCCTCTGCCAACGCCTGCACGAAATCGGCGAACGCGACTCGCGGCTGCAACTGTTGGCGGCGGCAACGCACGCCCTGACATCCATCGACAAGGCCCACAAGTGGTTCGTCACGCGCGGCGACCTGGACTACACCGCGCTGTGGATTCTCTACGCCGCCACCCCGCTGGCGCGGGTCGAGGTAATCTCCGCGCGCCTGCTGGCCGATCGCGAGGTGATCCCGCAGGCGATGAAGCTGAATCCCGCGTTTTTCGAAACCGTATACACCGGAATGCTCAACACGAAGAAGACGCGGAAGAACGTGCAGGCGGCGCTGGACGCGATCGACGAATACGTGGCGGAGCGCACGGCCACGCTGTTCGAGCCGGTGCTCGAGCACTTGCGCGAGGTGGGCGAAGCGCGTTCGGCCACCGAGATCGAGGCCCATTTCAAGCGCAACTTCAATATCGAATGCGTGACCACGGCGTGCGAGTACCTGGCCGCCCGGGGGTTGATCGGCAAGGCCTCGACGCCAGTCCAACTCACCAAAATGAGCAACGTTCTCATGCAGGAACTGGCGTTCGTCCACCTGGGGGAGGAGCCGGATGAGTTCTAGCAGCAGGATGGCCAAGGCGGCGGCGCGCACCACCATCGCGGTGCACGGCGCGCGCGTGCACAATCTCCAGAACATCTCGGTGGAGATTCCGCGCGACAAGCTCGTGGTGATCACCGGCCTCTCCGGCTCCGGCAAATCCAGCCTGGCGTTCGACACCATCTACGCCGAGGGCCAGCGGCGCTACATGGAGTCGCTTTCGAGCTATGCCAAGCGCTTCGTCGCGCAGGTGGCGAAGCCCGATGTGGACTTCGTGTACGGCCTGTCTCCGGTGATTTCGATCGAGCAGAAGACCATCGCCAACAACCCGCGCTCCACGGTCGGCACCATGACCGACATCGCCAGCTACCTCAACCTTCTCTACGCCACCATCGGTGTGCCGCACTGCCCGCGCACCGGCGAGTTGACGCCCGGCCGGACGGCGAGCCAGATCCTGGAGGCGATCCTCGCGCTGCCCGAGGGCACGGAGATCGAGTTGCGTGCGCCGGTGTTCCAGCAGTACGGCGAGGAGCTGGATTTCGTGCTGACCGAGGTGCGCAAGAAAGGCTGCCGCATCCTGATCATCGACGGCAGGCCGGTGGACATCTCCGCGGAGGTGGAGCTCGACGAATCCCAGATCACGAACATGGATGCGGTGGTGGACCGCTTCGTGGTGGGGCGCAAACACGAGAAGGCGATTAAGGCGGGGATCGCCGCCACGCTGCTGGTGGGCGATGGGCTGCTTCAAGCGCAGATTGTCAAGGGGGCAGGGAAGGCGGAAGCCGAGCGCTTCTACCGCGGGCTCTGCAGCAAGACGCACCACTTCGTCTATGGCGAGATACAGCCCGAGTACTTCATGTTCAACAACCCGGAGAGCGCGTGCCGCACCTGCGGGGGACTCGGAGTCCACAAGCTCACGCACCCGGAGTTGCTCGTCCCCGACCCGCGGCGCAGCATCATCGGCGGGTGTTTCGTGCGCGAGGCGTTCAAGTACAATCCGGACACCTGGGATGGACGCGTGATGTACAGTCTTTCGAAGGTGCTCGGTTTCTCGCTCGACACGCCGTGGGAGAAACTGCCGGAGACCGTGCGGCACGCGATTCTGGATGGGCTCGACCACCGGAAAATCGCGTTGGTCACACCGCCGGAAGCGAAGACCGAACGGAAAGAGGCGGAAGGGAAGCCGATCGGCTTCGGCGGGATCGCGCGGCGCATCGAACGGCAGTACCGCCGCTACCGGCAGCGCGGCGAGGCCAGCTCCGGAATGGAGGCGTGGCTCGACAAGGTGATGGTGGAGCACACCTGCCCGGACTGCAAGGGAGCCCGCGTGCGCGCCACCAGGCTGCTCTTCACCATCGAAGGCAAGAGCATTCACGAGGTCGGCCAGCTTCATTTCGACGAGCTGCACGCGTTCCTCGGCACGGTCAAGCCGGCGGGCCGCGGCGCCGACGCCGGCCGCCACGTGCTGGGTGAAATCCGCGGCCGGCTGGAATTGCTGCTGGGTATCGGGCTGGACTATCTCAGCTTCAATCGCCGCTCGGGGACGCTGTCTGGCGGCGAGGCGCAGCGCATCCGCCTGTCCACGCAGATCGGCTCGGGCCTGATGGGCATGCTCTACGTGCTCGACGAGCCGAGCATCGGCCTGCACCCG
>JADGNS010000729.1 GCA_017883355.1 Candidatus Solibacter sp. | reverse complement strand
CCAGTAGACGAGAAGCCCTGTGCAGATGAAGATGATGAGAGCCGACATCGCTGATCCAGGATACGCTCTTCAAAACAGATGTACAAGGCAGGGCGCTGTGGCAGGGCGCTGTGGGCGTGTCGCCGTCGCCGGGGATGGTCCACCCTTCTGCGGCAGCGTGCTGTGGGCTATCGGTGTCAACGTCCGGCAGTGTGGTTGCCGCCGTCAGGAAGTTTGGCGCATTTTGCGAGGGCTTTGGGTTCTCAATTCGATTGGCGATATGGCTCTTTCGAGTCAGTGGTTTCCGCCAATTCTTTGGAACCGCCGAATGGAAACGTATCGTCAAACACAATATGGGACGCATCTCGCTGGTTGTTGATGACGAACCTGCCGTTCGGAAGTTCATCAGCGCCATTCTGCAACGGGAGCATTTCCAGACCGTCGAGGCTGGAGACGGTGCCCACGGTCTTCGGATCGTCCAGGAACTTGGAGACGAGGTTGCTTTGATCGTCAGCGACATCCACATGCCAAACGGCGGCGGGGTGGCGTTTGCCCAGGCTGTGAAGGCAGAGTTTCCGGCAATGCCCATCATCTTGGTCTCTGGGCAAGCGGAACCGCACCCGGAGTTCGGATTCGTTCGGAAGCCCTTCCTGCCCAGTACGCTTCTGAGTGCCGTTCGGGAAGTCGTGGGCGACAGTTTGAGGACGGTTCCGGCAGACTGCTAGAGATTTCCGGGCGGGACTGGTAGCGGGAACCGGCGGGCTGCTGTGAAAATCAGAGAAAGCGGAACCGGCTCTTTGGATCAGCCGGGGCGTCTTGCGCCAGCGCCCCCAAAGAGCTAGGGGACCCAAAGGTTCTCTAGCTTGACACTCTCTGCCGCTCAACGGGTTCGGCGATGCGCTGGAGGGGCTGAGAATGGCAGGAACGGGTTGTGTGGATGGCGGTCAACGATGCTGCTGCGGAGCGCCGCATTCCAGCGAGGAACAACGAACAAAGGCCGAATTTGCACAAGATTGCATCCAAAAAAACTCGCCTAAGTAATTGATTATAAATGAGTAAGATGTAGCTTGGAAGGCTGAGACTCTACCACTGAGTTACTCCCGCTTGGCCTCCCCCATTCTACCAACGCTTGCCGCCGCGCGCGCAATGCCCTTACAGTATGGTTTGCACGAGATGAGCATCGCCGCGAGCGTTCTGGATGCCCTGCGCGCGGAATCCGCCCTGCACGGCGGGGCACGCGTCACACGCGCGGGCTTGCGCATCGGCGAACTCTCGGGCGTCGAGGTGGAGAGCCTGCGCTTCTGTCTGGAAGTGCTGGTGGCCAATACGGATTGGGCCGCGCTGGGTTTCGAAATCGAATTTGCCCCGTGGACGCGCCGGTGCCGCGCGTGCGCCACGGTGTTCCGCGTGAGCGATGCCCGCCCGGAGTGCACGGCCTGCGGATCTGCGGACACCGAGGCCGCGGGAGGCGACCAAATGGAGTTGTCCTTCCTGGAATTGGAGGAGCCCTGATGCGAGTGCCGCTGGAACGCAAGGTTCTCAACGAAAACGACCGGATCGCCGCCACGCTGCGCGAGCGCTTTCAGCGCAACGGCACCTTCTGCCTCAACCTGATCAGCTCTCCGGGGTCCGGTAAGACCTCGCTGCTGGAGCGCACGCTGGCCGGTTTCGACGCCGCGCGCCGCGTGGCCGTGCTCACCGGGGACATACAGACCGACAACGACGCGCGCCGCCTGGCCCGCTTCGGCTTTCCCGTGCGGCAGATCACCACCGGGGGCGCCTGCCACCTGGACGCCCGCATGGTGGAGCGCCATCTGGCGGATTGGCCCGTCGACGAACTGGAAATCCTCTTCCTGGAAAACGTCGGCAACCTGGTTTGCCCCACCGGCTACGATCTGGGCGAGGAGGCGCGCGCCGTGCTGCTCAGCGTCACCGAAGGCGAGGACAAGCCCCTCAAGTATCCGGCCACGTTCCACCACGCCGACCTGATGGTGCTCAACAAGATCGATCTGCTGCCCTACGTTCCGTTCTCCATGGAACTGGCCCGCGAGAATGCGCGGCGCGTGCAGCCGGAGATCGAAATTCTGGAGGTTTCCTGCACGTCGGGCGCAGGGCTCGAGCAGTGGAACGATTGGATCCAACGCCATTTATGACCGACTACCCCGTAATCAACGGCCTGATTTTCTGCGGCCTCGGCATCATCGTTTTCATCATCGCCTTTTCGCTGGTGGTCAAACTGGCGCCGCTGGACCTTTGGAAGCAGATCGGCGAGGAGCGCAATATCGCCGCCGCCATCCTGGCGGGAGCGGTGGCGCTGGGGATTTGCTGGATCGTTGCCGCCACCATGCATTGATTTCCGTAACCGGAGCCGGGGCGCGCGCGTTTACACTGTATATAGCTATGAAGATTCGGGGTCGTTCACTCGTAGTGTGCCTGGGCCTGCTTTGCCTTACCGCGGCTCAAGGCCAGCAGTACACCATTCAGACACTGGCCGGCAACGGCACCGCCGCTTTCGTGGGCGATAACGGCGCCCCGGCGGCGGCGCAATTGAACCTTCCAGGCGCCGTGGCGCTGGATTCCGCGGGCAACCTCTACATCGCCGACACCGCCAATCATTGCATCCGCAAAATCTCCGGCACCACCATCACCAGCATTGCCGGCACCGGCGGTACGGCCGGGTATGGCGCGGATGGGACCGCGGCCACCGCCGCCGCGTTGAATTCCCCGGCTGGCCTGGCATTCGATTCCAAAGGCAATCTGTACATTGCCGATACGGCGAACAACGTGATCCGCAAGATCACCGGCTCCACCATCAGCACGGTCGCCGGCATGCAGGGGCAGGGTGGCCTTTACGGCGGCGATTTGGCCCTGGCCACAGCGGCGAATCTCAACGGCCCAACGGCCATCGCTTTCGATGCGGCTGACAACATGTACATCGCCGACACGGGCAACAACCTGATCCGCAAAGTGGATGCCAAGACGCAGGTCATCACCTCCTATCTGGGCTCCGGCGCCACCGACAAGGCGTTTGTCGCACCCAACGGACTGTGGTTCGATGGCAGCGGCGCGCTCTATATCGCCGACTCCGGCCAGAATCGCTTGGCCAAATACGTCGCGCCCAAGCTGAGCCCTTTCGCCGGCAACCAGACCGCGGGCTTCAAAGGCGATGGCGGTCCGGCGATCAGCGCGCAATTGAGTAAGCCGGTGGGCATCGCGATAGACGCCGCCGGGAACATCTACGTCGCCGACACGAACAACAGCCGGATCCGCAAGATCACGCCGGACGGCATCATCAACACCATCGCCGGCAAGGGCGGTGGGGCCTACAGCGGCGACGGCGGGAACGCCACCTCGGCCGTGCTGAACTTTCCGCGCTCTGTCGCCGTCAGTTCCAACGGCACGGTCTACATCGCCGACACCAACAATCACGTGATTCGCATGCTGGTCCCGGCCTTTCCGGCGATCGGCACTGGCGGCGTGACCAACGCGGCGAGTTTCGCCACGCGCATTTCGCCCGGCGCGCTGGCCAGCATCTTCGGGAGCGGGTTCGGCACCTCGACCTTCCAGGCCGATGACGGTTTCGCGTGGCCCACCAGCACTACCGGCCAGGTCAGCGTGAAAGTGAACGGCGTGGCGGCGCCTCTCTACTATGTCTCACCCGGACAGATCAACTTCCAGGTGCCTTGGGCCACGCCTGCCTCGGGTACCGTCAACGTTGCCGTGATGGTCAATGGTGGCAGCAGCAACATCGCCGCCGTGCCCATTGCCACCGCCGCTCCGGGACTTTTCAACCTTAACGGCGCCGCCATCGTGCAGAATACGCCCAGCTACAGCCTGAAC
>JADGNS010000728.1 GCA_017883355.1 Candidatus Solibacter sp. | reverse complement strand
CGCCGGGCGTGGTCATCGCCAGCGCGCCGTGCGCCGCGCCGTATTGCACTGCCTCCTGTGGGGTCTTACCCGCCAGGAACGCGTAGGCCAGGCCGGAGGCGAAGCTGTCGCCGCCGCCGACGCGGTCGTAGATCTCCAGATTTTCGCGCAACGGGGCTTCGTAGAACTCGCCGCCGGTCCACAGGATCGCGCCCCAATCGTTGAGGGTGGCCGTCTTGGCATTGCGCAGGGTGGTGGCCACGGCCTTGAAGTTGGGATACATGGTGAGCACTTCGGCGATCATCTTGCGGAAGTTCGCCGGATCGAGCTTGGAGATGTGCTCGTCCATGCCGGGCACCTGGAATCCCAGGGCGGCGGTGAAATCCTCTTCGTTGCCGATCATCACATCCACCAGCGAGGCGATGCGCCGGTTGACCGCGACGGCGCGCTCGATGCCGCCCTGCGACTTCCACAGCGAGGCGCGGAAGTTGAGGTCGTAGGAGATCACGGTGCCGGCGGCGCGCGCCGCTTCCATGGCCTCGATGACGAGATCGGCGGTGGTGGCGGAGAGCGCGGCGAAGATGCCGCCGCAATGGAACCAGCGGACACCCTCCTCCTCGAAGAGTTGCTTCCAATTCACGTCGCCGGGCGCCAACTGCGAGGCCGCCGACCAGCCGCGGTCGCTGCAGCCGACCGCGCCGCGCAGGCCGTAGCCGCGCTCGGTGAAGTTCAGGCCGACGCGCGCCGTACGGCCGATGCCGTCGAAGGGCGCCCATTTGATGTGGGAGAGATCGACGCCGCCTTGCAGCATCAGGTCTTCCAGCAAGCGGCCCACATCGTTCTCGACGATGGCGGTCACCACCGTGGTGCGCAGGCCGAAGCAGCGGCGCAGACCGCGGACCACGTTGTACTCGCCGCCGCCTTCCCAGACATGGAAGTGGCGCGCGGTGCGGATGCGGCCCTCGCCGGGATCGAGCCGCAGCATGATTTCGCCGAGCGCGGCAGCGTCCCAACGGCAGCTCTCGCGGGGTTTGAGGTTCAGCGCCATCGCTTACTTCCCTCCCCTGATTTTGCCGATCAGATCGAGCGCGGCGCGCACATTGGCGGCGATGCCCGGATAGTCGCCGGCCTTGAGCAGGTCGCCGCTCACCAGGTTGGAGCCCATGCCGACGCAGGAAACGCCGGCGCCGAACCAGCTCTTGAGCGAAGCTTCGGTGGCCTCGACGCCCCCGGTGGGCATGATGGAGACCCACGGGCACGGTCCCTTGACGGACTTCACGAAGGCGGGGCCGCCCACTTCCTTGCCGGGGAACACCTTGACGATTTCGCAGCCGAGTTCCTCCGCCTGCGAGATCTCAGACGCGCTGCCGCAGCCCGGAGAATAGGGGATCTTGCGCCGGTTGCACGTGCGTGCGACATCGGGATTCAGCACCGGGCCGACCACGAAATTCGCGCCGCAATTGATGAATAGCGATGCCGTCCCGGGGTCCACGATGGACCCTACGCCGAGGATCATTTCGGGCAGTTCGCGGGCGCAGTACTTCTCCAGTTCATTGAAGACCTCCCAGGCATGGTCGCCGCGGTTGGTGAACTCCAGCAAACGGCAACCGCCGGCGAGGCAGGCTGCCGCCACCTCGCGGGCCACCTCGAAGTTCGGGTGGTAGAAGACGGGCACGAGGCCCGTATCGATCATCGTGTTGAGGACTTTCAATCTCGAAAAGCGTGCCATCGATTGCTCCTGATTATGAGAACTGTGGGATTGCCGAAGTAAAAGACTAACATGTCTCGATTGGCAAACCGGGGACAGACAGGACTGACAGCGAGTTTCCGGCAAACTGCGCCGGAAATTCATGTCAGTCTGGTCTGTCCCCAGCCGGGCCGAACATGTTGTACACTAGGAGCTTACGGACATTGTCATGCAGAATGCGCTGTTGACCAAGTTTATTATCAAGAACAAGCGGGAGAAGGAATTCCCCGAGTTTCGCCCCGGTGACACCATCAAGGTTCACGTAAAGATCAGGGAAGGCGAGAAAGAGCGCCTCCAGGCTTTCGAGGGCGTATTGATTGCCCGCAATGGTTTGGGCATGGGCGAGAGCATCACCGTCCGCAAGGTCAGTTTTGGCCAGGGCGTGGAGCGTATCTTCCCGGTGCACGCCAAGGTGGTGGATCATATCGATGTGGTCCGCACAGGCCGCGTGCGCCGCGCCAAGCTATACTATCTGCGCGCTTTGAAGGGCAAAGCTGCCCGTCTGAAAGAGCGCGAATAGTTTCGGTCTCGCCATGCGGCCGGCTCCGGCGGGTGGCAAATTCCGGTGTCAAGCAACGCTGGAGCGAGAACTGCGCGCGCGCGGATTCCAATTTGTGGCGGGCGTGGACGAAGTGGGCCGCGGCGCACTATTTGGCGCGGTCTTCGCCGGCGCTGTAATTCTCTCCGAAGATCGGCCTGTGCGCGGACTCAACGACAGCAAACTGCTCGACCCCGAGCGCCGCGAGGTGCTGGCCGTACGGATTCGCGAGCGCGCGGTGGCGTGGGCCATCGGCGCGGTGGATGCGGCCACCATCGACCGGGTCAACATCTACCAGGCTTCGCGAATGGCCATGCGGATAGCGGTCAGCCGGCTGAATCCCGCGCCCGATTTCCTGCTGGTGGACGCGGTTCCGCTGGAACTTCCCTTGCCGCAGCGCGCGCTGATCAAGGGCGACGCCCGCTGCCACGCCATCGCGGCGGCATCGATTCTGGCGAAAGTGCAGCGCGACGCCTGCATGCGCGCGTGGGACCAGATCTTCCCCGAGTATGGACTGGCCGCACACAAAGGATACGCTACGCCGGAGCACTATCGCGCGCTGGAACAGTATGGGCCGACTCCGCTGCATCGCCTGAGCTTTGAACCGGTGCGCGCGCAATCGCGATTCCCGCTGGCCAGTGGCGGACAACTGGATCTCTTCGACACGGCGGGCGCCGCATGATGCCTCCCGACCCGCGGCCGCCGGCCGACGAAACCGTGCAGGCGCCCATCGCGGTGCCGCCGCCGGTGTTCCACTGGTATCACAAGATGTCGGCGGTGGTGTTCATCACGTTCTGCCTGGAGATCGGACTGTTTCTGTTGATCTTCCCGTGGACCGAATACTGGGACGGCAATTATTTCTCCGGCCTGATGCCGCAGATGAAGAGCTACTGGGACAACCTGTACGTGCGCGGCGCGGTCAGCGGAATGGGCGCGGTAAACCTGTATATTTCCTTCGTAGAGATCTTCCGCCTGCGGCGCTTCGCGAGACGCTAGTTGAAGCGCCTCCTGCTGGTGGTCGCCGCCTTCATCGTCTACGGCTCGCTGTATCCGTTCGGGTTCGATTTCGGCCGCACGGACGCGAGCCCGCTAGGGATCCTGCTGCACGCCTGGCCGGCCAGGATCGACCGGTTCTTGTGGCGCGACGCCAGCGTGAACGTGCTGCTCTATTTTCCTCTGGGGCTGACCGCGGTACTGGTTCTCATGCGCCGGTTGCCGCGCGCCGCGGCGGCCCTCGGCACGGTGGTATTGGGTGTCGCACTTTCGGCGTCCATCGAGATGTTGCAGATTTTCGATTCGAGCCGCACGTGCAGCCTGCTGGACGTGGCGTGCAACCTCGCGGGCACGGTGGGGGGCGTATGCGCGGCGCTGGTTTTCGGGAAGGAGATTCAGGGGATCACACGGCGCCATAAAGGGGATCGCGGAGCCGGGGGGGCGCTGATGCTGGCGGGTTGTTGGGCCGGCTACCAGTTGTATCCGTTCCTTCCGCTCTTCAGCCGGGGACGCCTGGGCGCCAATGTGGCACGATTCCTGGCGACACCGATTTCGCTGGTGGAG
>JADGNS010000727.1 GCA_017883355.1 Candidatus Solibacter sp. | reverse complement strand
TTCAACGAACTGCTCTCGCGCCTCGATCAATCCTTCGACACCATGCGCCGCTTCGTGGCCGACGCCTCGCACGAATTGCGCACGCCCATCTCCGTCATCCGCGGCGAGGCCGATGTGGCGCTCTCCCAGGAGCGCAGCCCCGCCGAATATCGCGAATCGCTCGCCGTCGTTCTGGACGAGGCGCGCCGCCTCTCCCGCCTGGTGGACGACCTGCTCAACCTGGCGCGCGCCGATGCCGGGCACGTCGCGTTACAAACCCACGATTTCTACCTCAACGAGCTGCTCACTGAATGCTGCCGCAGCGTGCAGGGCCTGGCCCAAACGCGCGGCCTCACGCTAGAGTGCCTGCCGGGCAACGACCTGCAATTCACCGGCGACGAGCAACTGCTGCGCCGCCTGGCGATCAACCTGCTCGATAACGCCATCCGCTACACGCCCTCCGGCGGCAAGGTGACGGCGGCGCTGGAAGCCGGCGCCACCAGCGTGCAATTGCGAGTTTCCGATACCGGAATCGGCATCGCTCCCGCCGACGCGGCCCGCGTCTTCGAACGCTTCTACCGCGCCGGAGAGGCGCGTTCCCGCCAGGATGGCGGCTTCGGACTTGGCTTGGCCATCGTCCGCTGGATCGCCGAATCGCACCGCGGCACAGTGGATTGCGCCAGTGACTTGGGACGCGGCAGCACCTTCACGGTAACCTTGCCCAAATGATTCATCGTCTGTTCATGTGCCGGATTCTATACTGGACACTCTCGATGCCGCGCATACTGCCCATCCTGTGCCTTGCCCTGGCCCTGCGCTGGGGCGCATTCGCCCAGACTCCACCGCCCACGCTTACCCTGACCTTGCAGGAGGCCCTGGAGCGCGCCAAAGCCGTCAGCCAACAATTGCTCTCCGCCGATATTGCCGCCCGCATCGCGCGCGAAGATAAGGTGCAGGCCAAAGCCGCGCTGCTGCCCAGCGTCAACTGGGAGAACGGCTTCAGCTACACGCAAACCAACGGCCCGGATAACAGCCTGACCTTCGTGGCCAACGATGGGCCCCGCCTGTACACCAACCTGGCCAACGTGCACGCCGATGTCTACGCGCCCGGCAAACGCGCGGACTACCAGATGGCTATCGCCAGCGAAGCCGTCGCGCGCGCCAAAGTGGAAATCGCGGCGCGTGGATTGACCGCCGTCGTGGTGCAGAACTTCTACGGCATGGCGGTGGCCCAGCGGCACTACAACAACGCGCGGCGGAGCCTTCAGGAAGCCCAGCAGTTCGTGGATATCACCCAGAAGCAGGAAGCCGGAGGCGAGGCCGCGCACTCCGACGTGGTCAAAGCGCAACTCACGCTCGACCAGCGGCAGCGCGACGTGCAGGATGGCCAACTGGCCTACGACAAGGCGCGTATCGGTTTCGCCGTCTTCCTCTTCCCCGACTTCCGCCAGGACTACACCGTGGCCGACGACCTCGATCGCCTCACCCCGCTCGCCGCCTTCCCCGAAATCGAAGCTCTCGCACAGAAAAGCAATCCGGAAATTCGCGCCGCGCAATCCACCGTCACCCAGGAAACCTTCGGCATCAAGAGCGCGCGCGCCGGCCTGCTGCCTACCCTTTCGGTGGATTATTGGGTTGGAATTCAGGCCCGCCAATACGCGCTGCACAATGAATTCGGCCAGAACAACGTGGGCAGCTCCGTGGTGGCCAGCCTCAATGTTCCGGTGTGGAACTGGGGCGCGGCGCGCAGCAAGGTGCGGCAGGCCGAGCTCAAGCTGCTGCAGGCGCGCACCGATCTCAGTTTCACGCAGCGCCAATTGCTCTCCAACCTGCACGGATTTTACCTGGAGGCCAACGTCGCCTCCAGCCAGATGGCGTCGCTCAAGCACTCGCTCGATCTCTCCGAGGAAAGCCTCAAGCTCACCCTGCTGCGCTACCAGGCCGGCGAAGTCACCGTGCTCGAAGTGGTGGACGCGCAGACCACGCTGTTCGGCGCGCGCAACGCCTACGACGACGGACTGGCGCGTTACCGCCTGGCGCTTGCCGCCCTGCAAACTCTAACGGGGGCCTTCTAGCCCATGAACCAAAAACCACTGTTGCTGATTCCGTTGCTGCTCCTCTCCGCCTGCTCCAAGAAGGAGGAGAAAGAGGTCGAAGCGCCCGCCCCCGTCCAGGTGACCGCCGTCACCCAGGACACCATCCGCCGTATTGTCGCGGGCGATGGCATGCTCTTTGCGCGCGACCAGGCGTCGGTGACGGCGAAGATCGCCTCTCCGGTGCAGCGCTTCCTGGTGCAGCGGGGCGATCACGTCAAACAGGGCCAGTTGCTGGCCGTGCTGGAGAGCCGCGATCTCACCGCCGGCGCCGCCGAAAGCCAGGCGCTGCTGGCGCAAACCGAAGCCAACCTCCGCTCCACCACCTCCGCGCAAATTCCCGAATCGGTAGTCAAAGCGCAGACCGACGTCGATACCGCCAAGCAGACCGAGGAGGCCGCCAAGAAGCTGCTCGACAACCGCGACAAACTCCTCCAGCAGGGCGCGCTCGCCCGCAAACTGGTGGATGATGCGCAGGTGGCGTACGCGCAGGCCCACGGCGCGCTGCTCTCGGCGCAGGAACATCTGCGCGCCCTGCAATCCGTCGGTAAGGAAGAACAGATCAGGACCGCGACTTCCCAGGTGGACGCCGCGCGCAGCCATCTGCAATCGTCGCAAGCCCAGGTGAGCTACTCGCAGATTCTCAGCCCGATCTCCGGCGTGGTGGCCGATCGCCCGCTCTACGCCGGCGAGATGGCCACGCCCGGCGCCCCGCTGGTCACGGTGATGGATATCTCGAGGATCATCGCGCGCGCCAACGTTCCGCAGAACCAGTCGGCATCCGTCAAGGTGGGCCAGGCGGCCACCATCACCCAGGTGGATACCAACCAGAGCGTGGAGGGCAAGGTGACCGTGGTGAGCCCGGCCACCGACCCCAACAGCACCACCATTCAGGTTTGGGTGCTGGCCGAGAACCCCGGCGAACTGCTCAAGCCCGGCACCAGCGTGCACGTCACCATCATGACGGAGGTCATCAAGGCCACACCGGTGGTTCCCATCGCGGCGATCCTCCCCGGCGAAGAGGGCGGCACGGCCTGCCTGGTGATCACCTCGGACAACATCGCCCACCGCCGCTCCGTGAAACTGGGCGTACGCGAGGGCGACAAGGTGCAGATCTTGAACGGCGTGCGTCCCGGCGAAGAGGTGGTCATCGTGGGCGGCATCGGGCTCGACGACAAGGCCAAGGTGAAGGTGATCGACACCAGCGTGAAGGAAGCCGCTGACGACGAGGACGAGAATGCTCCGGCGGAGCCCAAGGGCGGCAAGGACCAGAAGAAGGACGAGGCCAAGCCGAAATCCAAATGAGCGACCCGATCATCCCACAGATCACCCCACAGATCACCCCACCCGACGCGCCGCACTGGACGGCCCGCCACGGCAAGCCCATCATCTTCGTCATCCTCACGCTGATCGCCGTGGGTGCATATCTGGCGCTCACGATTCCAGTCTCGGTTTTTCCGGAGACCAATTTTCCGCGCATCGTGGTGGGTATCGATAACGGCGTTTTCCCCATCGACCAGATGCTGGTGACGGTCACCAAGCCCATCGAAGAGGCCGTCAATACGGTACCCGGCCTGGATCATCTGTGGAGCGTCACCAGCCGCGGCACGGCCGAAGTGGACCTGTTCTTCTCCTGGAAGGTGGATATGTACCGCACCCTGGAACTGGTCAACGCGGCCATGGCGCGCGCGCAATCCAGCCTGCCCACCACCGCCAAAATCACCGTGAACCGCCTGACGTTCGCGGCGTT
>JADGNS010000726.1 GCA_017883355.1 Candidatus Solibacter sp. | reverse complement strand
GGAGTTAGTCCCACGCAACAATATCACGGGTGGGAAAGTCATCAAAAAGGAGAAGCGACCGTCGAACAACCGGGTGACGACGGCGTTGCGCAACGCGGCGGAGGCCCTCGTGCGCAGCGACAGCTATTTGGGAGCCCGATATCGGCACTTCACCGGCCGGCTGGTGGGACTCAAAGGGGTCAAAGCCATGGCGCGCTACCTGGCTTGTCTGGTCTACCGATTACTGACGAAGGGACCGGCATGGGTGGACCGTGGAGCCGCCTACTACGAGAACACACGTCGCGACAGAGAACTGATGGGCCTGCACCGCAAAGCTGCCGCCGCCGGGATGAAATTGGTGCCGATCACATAGAACAGCACCCCACGGAAATCGGAAAAAAAACAAAAAAACCACCACCACAAAGAATCAATGGGTTAAGGGGAGGTTTCCGGAGAGAGAAGTAGTTTAAGGTTTTCTCTGCGCTTGCCTCCGCGTCTCAGCGTCTCTGCGGGGAAGTAGTCCTGGCCCCAAATTCCCGGCGTTTCGGACAATACCGCGTGATATTCTGTTGGTGGTTCAGCACCCATACATAAAGGAGAATCTCCATGAGAGTCGGCGTATTCACTCCGCTGCTGTCGCAATTGTCCGCTGAGAGTGTTTTCAAGAAGCTGAAAGCCTACAACATCGATACCGTGGAACTCGGTACCGGAAATTATCCCGGCGGCGCCCACTGCAAGCTCTCCATGCTGGAGAACAAGAGTGAGCTGAAGGATTTCAAGAGCCTCCTGGACGACAACGGAATTTCCATCAGCGCCCTGAGTTGCCACGGCAACCCGCTGCATCCGAATAAGGACACGGCGAAGGATTATCAGGAAGTCAGCAAAAAGACGATCCGTCTGGCCGAGAAACTCGGCGTCCCGGTAGTAGTGGATTTCAGCGGCTGCCCCGGCGATTCGCCCAACGCGAAATACCCCAACTGGGTCACCTGCCCGTGGCCGCCGGAGTACCTGGAAGTGCTCGCCTGGCAGTGGGACAAAGTAGTCGCTCCTTACTGGATCAAGCAGGCCAAGTTCGCTGAAGATCACGGCGTCAAGATCGCCATCGAAATGCACCCCGGCTTCGTCGCCTACAGCCCGGAAACCATGCTCAAACTGCGCGCCATCGCCGGCAAGACCATCGGCTGCAACTACGACCCGAGCCATATGTTCTGGCAGGGTATCGACCCCATCGCCGCCATCCGCGTGCTGGGCGATTGCATCTTCCACGTGCACGCCAAGGACACGCAGATTTACGATCGCAACCTGCCGCTGACCGGCGTGCTGGATACCAAGAGCTACACCGACGAGCGCAATCGCGCGTGGATCTTCCGCACCTGCGGCTACGGCCACGACGCCCAGTGGTGGAAGGAATTCATCAGCACGCTGCGCATGTTCGGCTACGATTACGTGCTCTCCATCGAACACGAGGACAGCTTGATGTCGCCCGAGGAAGGCCTGTCCAAGGCGGCCACGTTCCTCAACGGAATCGTGATCAAGGAGCAACCGGGCGCGGCCTGGTGGGTCTGATCGTTGGGTGTGACCTTTATCAGTCACACAAACAAATAATAATCTGTAGGCCCCTGATCTAAAGATACTTAACCCGAACCAACCGGGTCTCGCGTACCCCGTTTTGACGGATGCCTGTGCCACTCTGAAATTGGGGATGGGCTTCGCCCTTCGTCAAATATGTCAACG
Source organism: Candidatus Solibacter sp. (assembly GCA_017883355.1). Lineage (GTDB taxonomy): Bacteria > Acidobacteriota > Terriglobia > Bryobacterales > Bryobacteraceae > Solibacter. The sequence continues at coordinate 2,111 of JADGNS010000726.1, read as the reverse complement.
CCAGGCCCACCTAAAGCATCGTTGTGCCTGCTTGCGATGTTACTCGCCGGCTGTGCCGCGTACCGTATCCCGGTTCCCGCCTATTCACTGCACGCGCCGGCGCCAGAGCCCGGCCGGTTTACCTCCGGCGCCGGCAAGAGCGAGATCACCCCGCCGCCCGGCATCCCCATGGGTGGCCACGGTCCCGCCGGACGCGTCGCCCGCGGTTATTGGACCCGCCTCTACGCGCGCTCGTTCTACTTCGACGACGGCCGCGGCCATCGCCTGGCACTGGTCTCCGCGGAGTTGTTCGCCATCCCCGCCGGCTTGCACGCTAAGGTAGTCGCAGCGGTGAATCGCCGCCAGCGCCTGCTCCCCGAGGAACTGGTGCTCGCCGCCACCCACACCCACCACGGCCCCGCCAACTTCGCTTCCGCCGAAATCTATAACTCGTTCGCCGGCCCGCTGCCGAACTTCGACCCAGAGCTGCTCGATTTCCTGGCCGCGCAAATCGCCGGCGCCATCGTGGACTCCATCGAAGACGCCCACGCCCATGCCGGCCGCTCCCACGAGTTGCGCTTCTATCGGGGCAGCGCTCCCGGCATCCAGCGCAATCGCGCCATCGCACCTTTTTTCGCCAACCCCGAAGCGCTGCGCACCAGCATCCTCGCGCGCAGCCGCAGCCTGGGCGCAAACTGTCCCGACGGCACGACCCAGGGCTGCCCGCGATATCTCGCGGTGGACCCCACGCTTCAACTGATCGAGATCCTCCGCGACGGCCAACCACGCGCGCTTCTGCTCTTCTTCGCCGTGCATCCCACGTCCATCACGCACGACGCCGACCTCTACTCCGCCGACCTCGCCGGCATCGCTTGCGCCGCGCTCGAAAAAGATCGCGCGCCCATCGCCGGCTTCTTCAACGGGGCCGAAGGCGATATCTCGCCGGATTGGCTGGCGCAGGATCGCGACGACGCCATCCGTCTCGCCGGCCGCCTGGCCAGCAGCGCGGCGGGCCTTCTGGAGAGCGGCAAGTTCCAGGCGGAATTTAATCCCGTGGTGGAAGTGCGCCGCAAAACCGTCGCCAACCACTGGCGCGATAGCGATGGAATTGGGTTCGTTTCGAAACCCATGTCCGGTGCGGCCGAGCCTGGCGGCGCCGAGGATGGGCGCACCCTCTTCTACAACTATGGCTGGCGCGCCGAAGCCCGCAAGCCGGCGCCCGCCGGCGAGCACAGCGAGCACGGCGATAAGGAACCCGCCCTGGATGGCCCGGTCTCCGCTGCCGTGGAATCGTTGGACGGCAATGCGCTAGCCAAGGCGGTGAAGTCGGTCCGGCCCGCACGCTTTCTTTCGCCCGGCATCTTCCCTGCCCTGGTGCCCGTCACCTGGGCGCGATTGGGTTCGTTTTCTTTCGCGGCGATTCCGGTGGAGGCCACCACCGCCGCCGGTTGGGCCATCCGCCAGGAGACTCGCGCGGACATCATTCTGGGCCTGGCCAATGAATATATCGGTTACACCGCTTCCGCGGCGGAATACCAGGCGCAACAGTACGAGGGCGCATCGACGCTGCTCGGAGCGGGCCAGGCAGCCGGACTCGCCCGTTTGCTCGTGCTGGCCTCTGGCGGCCGCGGCGATCCGCCATCCGGCGATACCGTACCCGCACAGCGCTTCCGCGCGGGGCCACGGCGCAAGAACGCGTTCGGTCCCGAAACCCTGCTGGTGCGCCGCCGCCGCAATATGGTGGACGAAGATCTGGAGCCCCTGTTACCGCGCCCACTGCGCCGCCTCGAAGCTCGCATCCCGCGCTTCGAGTGGGACGAAGACCCCGCCGGCGATTGGCACACCGAGGCACGCCAGGTGGCGATCTATTCCAATGAGAACGGCGTCTGGCAGGAGAAGGATACCGATCGCGGCCTCAATTTCCTGACCGTGCTGGCCGAGGCAAGCCACACCACTCGCTTCTACACGGTACTGTGGATTCCACCCGATTCCTCGCCGGGAGCGTTTCTCTTCCGCGTGCGCACCGCCACCGGAAAGCAGATCTGCTCGCAGCCCTTCACCCTGGCCGAAATCCCCTCGGTAGCCCCCGTCCCGCCGGTGCCGCAAGCCCCCTGTCCGACTGAATTGCACTG
>JADGNS010000725.1 GCA_017883355.1 Candidatus Solibacter sp. | reverse complement strand
CGCGGCTTGCCGAGCACCACCGCGCCCTCCACGCTGGTGATGCCGCTATCGGTCTCCACGTCGATGCGGATGGAATCGGTGTGTACGCTGCGCTTGTCGTGGCGCTCCACCACCTCCCAGCCGCGCTGCTCGGCGATCTGCATGGCGTTGATCAGGTTCGCGCGGTGCGAGGTGGAGCGCGCCAGCACTCCGGCCAGTCCCGCATTGCGCAGCAGGCTGGTGGCGTTGTCGGCGATATGGCCGAAGTAGTGCAGCCGAACGGTGTGCGGATTGCCGCTCGCGATATGCGCGGCGAAGTTACCCAGGCGGTCGGCCAGCGTGGCGTAGGGGCCCAGCGCGCGATATTGGTCGGGCGAGAGCGCGGGCATGTTGACCGCGTTGATGGCGATGCCGTGCGTCAGGTATTCCACCACCTGCTCCGCAATGCGCACGCCGACGATTTCCTGCGCCTCTTCGGTGGCGCCGCCGATGTGCGGGGTGGCCAACACGCCCTCGGCCGCGAACAGCGGAAATCCCGCCGGCGGCGGTTCCTTGCTGAAGACATCCAGCGAGGCGTCGGCCACTTTGCCGCTGGCCAGAGCTTCCACCAACGCGGCCTCGTCCACCAGTTCGCCGCGCGCGCAGTTGACGATGCGCACGCCGTCTTTCATCTGCGCGAAGGCCTCGCGGGAGAGCATCCCCTGCGTCTCGGGCGTGGACGCCACGTGCAGCGTGAGGTAATCGGCGGCCGCGTAGAGCTTCGGCAAATCGAGCAGTTCCACGCCCAGATCGTGCGCGATGGTGGAGGTGACGTAGGGATCGTGCGCCACGATGCGCATCTCGAAGGCGCGCGCGCGTTTCACCACTTCGCGCCCGATGCTGCCCAGGCCGACGATGCCCAGCGTCTTGCCGCGCAGCTCGTTGCCCATGAACTTTTTCTTTTCCCACTTGCCGGCGCGCGTGGACGCGTTGGCCTGCGGAATGTGGCGCGCCATGGCCAGCATCATGGCGAGCGTGTGCTCGGCCACGGAGATGGCGTTGCCGCCGGGCGTGTTCATCACCAGCACGCCAGCGTGGGTGGCGGCGTCGAGATCGACGTTGTCCACGCCGACGCCGGCGCGCCCGATGACGCGCAGCTTGGGCGCCTTCTCCAGCACAGACTGGTTGACCTGCACGGCGGAGCGCACCACAAGCGCATCGGCGTGCGCCAGGTGCTGCGCGTATTCCTTCGGATTGGAAACGATCACGTTCCAGCCGGGCTGGGATTGAAACAGCTCGATCCCGGCCGGCGCGAGGGGCTCGGCGATGAGGATGTTCATTTTTTTACGGCGGCTTGCGCGTAAACTTCCTGGGCCGCGGCGACGCCGGTTCCGTACGGCACCGTGTGTCCGTTGGCATTGAGAATGATCTCCAGGCAGGCGATCATGGCGAACAGGTCGGCGAAATCGAAGTAGCCCAGGTGCGCGATGCGGAAAATCTGTCCCTTCATCGTGCCCTGCCCGTTGGCGATGATGGAGCCGAACCGGGTGCGGAATTCCTTCACGATGACGCCCGAATCCATGCCCGCGGGCGCTTTGATGGCGGTTACCGAGGAACCCGGCGACGCGGCCGAGAAGAGCTCCAGCCCGAGTTTGCCGGCGGCGGCGCGCGTGGCCTGCGCCAGCATCTGGGCGTTCTTGATGAGGTCCGCCATGCCGATCTGCTTGACGTATACCAGGGCTTCGCCCAGCGCCAGAATCATGGCGGTGGCCGGCGTCCAACTGGATTCGCCCGCATCGCCGCTCTTCTTTTCCTTCTTCAGGTTGAAGTAGTAGTGCGGCAGATTCGACGTCTCACCGAGCTTCCACGCCTTCGGGCTGACGGACAGGAAGGCCAGCCCCGGAGGCACCATGAATGCCTTCTGCGAGCCGCCGATGACGACATCGAGGCCCCAGCCATCGATATCCAGCGGCATGGTGCCCAGGCCGGTGATGGCGTCCACCACGAAGATGGCGCCGGTCTTGGCGATGGCGCGCCCCATGGCTTCCACATCGTGGACCGCGCCTGTGGAGGTCTCCGACGCCTGCACGAATACGCCTTTGGTTGCGGGTTCCGCGAGCAAAGCGGCCTCCACCTGCTCGGGTTTCACCACCTGCCCGTAGGGCACGGTGATCACGTTGGCGTCCAGGCCGTAAGCCTTGGCGATTTCCGCCCACCGCTCGCCGAATTTTCCCGCGACGCAGACAATCACCTTGTCGCCCTTGGAGAAGAGATTCGACACCGCGCCGTCCATGGCGCCGGTGCCGGAGGCGGCGAACATCAGCACGTCGTTCGACGTCCCCATCACTTCCTTGAGGTCCGCCAGACAGGCCCGGTAGACCTTGCGGAAATCTTCGGTCCGGTGGTGCATGTCCGCCCGCATCATCGCGTGCAGGGCAGGCGGATAGAGGGGAGTCGGACCGGGAGTCAATAGGCGTTGTTTTTTGATATACATCGTGGCTGGTAGTCCTCTAGAATATCAGACATTATTCAGTCGTTCGCAACTGGTGAAAGGTGGGGCATGCGGGGTACCCTCTGGGTCGCTTGCCAACGCCCGCCTGCGGGCGCATTTTTTCACAACTTCTTGGTGCGTAAAAAGGCCCGGAGGTGTTTCATCAGCAGCATGAGACGCATCTCGTCAACGGGGGACGGGCTGAAGCCGAAGCGGAGGTAAAAGGAACGAGCCGAAGCGTCGATGGCCTGCAAGCACGGCTCGGACGCCAACGGTGTCGGCAGCCTGTTCCGCGCGCAGAAGCGCATCCTGCAAAAGCGTGATACCGAGGCCTTTGCCTTGTTGGGCACGCTCGACGGCGAGGCGTCCTAGCACCACTACCCCTATGGGATGGGCGGCGAGGCCGTGACCAATGCGTTGGGGAGCTTCGGCGCGGCTCACGCTTCCGGCGGTGAGAGAGTGATAGCCCACTACAACGCCATCGCGGCGATGGGCAACATAAACGCGTGCCGAATCGTTTTGGACGTTGGCCCAGGCGAACCGTTTCAGCCAGAGGTTGAGCGCGTCGTTGCCGCAGTCGAAGCGGCTTAGATCATGGTCTTTGGACAGCTTCTCTATGACGAACTCGGCGACGGTTGCCATTTAGCGGCTTTCGGCAATGGGAGAGCGCGAGAACAGACGTTTCAGCCCTGGCGGCACTTTCGGTGGGGCGTCGAGAGCTTTGACAAATGCATTCCACGCCTGGGGCGGCAGAACAAAATGGTTCTGGTCCGCCAAGTCCATCTCAGCCTGCGTGCAAGTCGAATCGACGATGTACTCGGTGAGGTTGGCGTTGCGCCGCGCCGCGCCGGCCTTGATGAGGCTGGCCTGGCGCGTGGTGGCACGAATATGGAATCGCTCCGACTTGGCAAACTCGTCTGGCGTGGTATGTGGCATATCGTCCCTGTCCTCATTGTACGCCTATTGTACGCATGCTACGAAATGAAAACCCGGGCTGCCCGAGTACTGTGACGGCACACTGCCGCCACCAGGCACACCCCTTTTCCAGCGAATCTCCCAGAGGGCCGTTATCCGGGTACCTTAAGTCCGGCGGCACTCCTACAAGACGCCGACTTCGCGTCCGAGTGGAATGGGGGTCCCCAGACGCAGGCGCGTTATGGGGAGTAATGCAGGATGCCCTGCTGGCTCCCACCAAAACGCCGTGGAACTTCCCGTCAGGATCCCCAACATGACGAAGTCGCGACTGACCGGGACCGATCCGGCGGGGGCGGCGACTTGGGGTCAATGTACGACAACGCCGTCTTTTGGCCAGAACCAGTCACCGCCACGCCGGAGGAGTGTGATAATTGAGAGCAGGAGGCGTCCATGCGACGCAAGAT
>JADGNS010000724.1 GCA_017883355.1 Candidatus Solibacter sp. | reverse complement strand
GGCTAAAACCAGTTAGACGGGCGAAAGCCGGGTTGGCCCATTCGATCTCGCCCTGCTTATTTGTGATCACGATCCCGTTTTCAGCCGCCTCCAGCGCAGTCACCTGCAGCAGCATTTGGGCCTGGGTGAGTTTCAGGTCGGTGATATCCGTGAAAATTGCCAAGTGACCATTCACCCGCCCGATATGATCAAGAATGGGCGAAATCCTCAAACTGTAATAACGCGTGTCAGGCTCTTCTCCAAGGATCATTTCCTGATCGATTTCAAAAGCTGTCGATGTTTCCGTATTCCACTCAATTCCTTCCGGAAGGATCTGCTGGACAGCCTGACCAATGATTTGAGCGGTCTGCATGTGAAAGATATTTTGCGCTGAAAGGTTTATTTCCACCACGCGGCCGCGCATATCGGTTACGATGATGCCATCGCGCGTCTGACGGGCATACAAGACCAAGTTCGCCCGCTTTCGAACAACTACCTCGTGCAGATGTTTTATTCCACCCTGGGCGAGTTAGAGCTCGGCAGGCATCGTGAGGCGGAAGCTGAGCAGGCCCTCCGGCCAGCGTTGGCCTTGGCGGAGCAAAACCTTGCGTCCCTCAGGTCCGAGGCGGAACGTACAAGTTGGAGCAAGGACGCAGCTCCGGCCTATCTCGCCCTCATCGAAGCAGAGTTGGGGCAGGGCCGTTCGCAGGAAGCGCTCGAGACGTATGAGTGGTATTTGGGAGCGCCCCAGCGGGTGGCCACCGATCCCCGCCCGCGCCGATCCGCTTACCGAACTATGACCAACCCGCCGATGCCGGACCCGTCGCGGCTGGCGTCCCGCCTTCCTCTCCTTGCCAAAAAGACGGTGCTCGCCTATGCTGCACTGCCCGACGGCCTGGCGATTTGGGTCTATGACAACCGAGGTGTAAACGCGCGATGGATCCCGAAACCGGCTGAGGATCTGCAGGAGTTAGCGGCAAGGCTTTACGATCTGTCTTCGGACCCCAAGTCCGAGCTGAGCGCTTTGCGCCGGGACGCTCGCAGCCTATATGCGGCACTGATTGCTCCCGTGGAGCCGTGGCTTACGCCGCAGCGCACGCTCGTGATTGAGGCGGAAGGGTGGCTGTCGCGCGTACCCTTTGAGGCCCTGCTCGATTCGAATGATCGTTATTTGATCGAGCGCGCGCCGATCGTCCACTCGCTGGGGCAAGATTCGGACGCGCGATCGCGCAACGATGGTCCTGTTTCCGCAGACTTGCCTGCACTGATTGTAGGAAGCGCAGCTTCGTCGCAGGCGGAAGAACTCGTTCCCCTTCCCGATGTGGCCCGCGAAGCGGACGCGGTTGCCAGCCAGTTCAAGTCTCCGCGGATTCTTAAAGGCGGCGAAGCCACTCTCGCCGCAGTGAAGAACGAGCTGCCCGCAGCTGCCATCTTTCATTTCGCCGGACACTCGCTGGCCACGCCCGGCCGGGCGGGATTGCTACTGGAGAATGGAGAGGCACGGGCCGATACTCTGTCCCTGCTGGATGCGGACACGTTGCGGCGACTCAACCTGCGAAACATGCGCATGGCGGTACTCTCGGCATGCAGCACCGAATCCGGCAGCGGAGGCTCGGGTGGATTCGACAGCATCGCAGAAGCTCTTTTGCGTGCCGGCGTACCACACGTGGTCGCCAGCCGCTGGGCGGTCGATTCCGTCGAAGCCCACGAATTTGTAGACGATTTTTACCGTAACACGCTCTCGGGCCAGCCCGTCTCTGACTCTGTTCGCCTTACCTCGCAGAGAATGCTGGCCAACCCGCGCACTTCTCACCCGTACTACTGGTCGGCGTTTGCGGCCTACGGACAGCCCTAAGAACAGGAGACCCTGATGCGAACCCAACTCTACTCGGCCAGCAAGCTGGTTGCGCTGGCCGTTGCTGCTTTAGCAACCCTCTTCCTTGTGGCATGTGGGCAATCTCAACGACCAACCTCTGCTCCGGCAACAGCCGAATCGAAAGCCGTCAGTACCGAGAAAGTCTTTGTCGAGTTTCGGGGTCCATGGGCTTTTGTTCCCGACCCGAAGGACGCCAACAGCCTGCTGGCCATCGCACCCAAAGCCAAAAGCCACCGCGATCTCTATGTCCAGGCTTCCAACCAATCGACGTTGGTTTCGGGAGTTTATGATCTCTCGCTCCCAGCCCACACCGGGACCGCTGCCGCCACCGCCGATCCCGGCATTGCGCAGGCCAAGATTGCCGCCCAAAGCCTGCAACGCGCGCTTGATAACAAGTCTGCCCGGTACGTGATCCGCCTTCCCAAACCCGAGGAGTACGTGGTTGCGGCCCGGTCCAGAAGTCGGCTTGGCGCTACCTATCCCCCCGATGCCTCGACTGAAAAGGCCTACGCCACCGCCGTGTCGCTACGCTACAACGTCAGCAGCCTGAACGAGTTTTCCTTAGCGGGCGCTCCGGACAGCGGCGCGTTCAACCCATTGTTGCTCCAGGTGGAGACGCCGATGATTCGCTTTGTCATTGAGCCAGCGCAGGACGACGATCCCAAGGACAAGTGCGACACACACTCCCGCGAGTCCTTCCACCACCTGGCGATGTTGCTCGGGTTGACTTTGTACGTGGATTTCCCGGATAACCCCGCCGATTGCCAGAGCAAAGACCCGCAGAGCGCTCGTCCTGCCAAGGCAGAGGCTGGCGAGTCGTCGCCCCTCGATCGGTTGGTTGCGCTCTTGGCTGGAAACCTAGTTGAAGTGCAGGCCGCTAGCGCAGCTGGCGGGGAGAATCCGGTCTCCGATCCGAGATTGCTCACCCGCAGAGGCGATGGCCGAAGCATGGCAGACTATCTGGCGGCCGCGATGTATTTCTTCGGTAAGCCCGGGGGCGATTGCAAGGCGCCAGTTATCATCCTCACGCCCACTCCCTAAGGCCTTTCTCGCATGCGAGGCGGGAATGAACCACCTATTTTCCGCCTCGTCCGTTTTGTTGTGAAGTTCCGCGTCCAAGCCGAATGCGCTGGCAGCAATCCCGAACTCAGTTCCCCGGTGTATAGGCCATGCGGACCAGAGTTCTCTCCGAAAAGGGCACGTATAGCAAAGCTGCAGTCGCGGCGAACGTCAAGCCCACACCGATCTGTGGCAACAGCAGGAACGGCGCGATGGCCCAGAGCTGATCCAGCGCCAGAACGAATGGGAAGAGCCGGTCGAATGTCCCGGCCAGTTTGCGGTAATCGAAGGCGACCGCGGACAGCAAATAGAACCGCAACGGAATCCCCACCGCTCCCGTTACCAACACCGCGCCCACGATGAACAGGGCTCTCCAGCCCGGGAGAAAGCCGCTGGCGACCCGGTCCACATCGTGCAGGTGAGCGAGACCGCTTACGTAGAAGATGAGATACATCGCCTGGATCAGAGCGAAAAGCGCGCGCACCAATCCGCGCCGGGGAACGGGCACGTGCAGTTCGGGGTGGAGCGCGATCTCGGCCGCAGGCGTTGCCGGATCATTAAGCCCGTGTGGCGCGGGTGCCCCCGCCCGCGTGCCCACGTCCTGCGTCGGCGAGGATTCTGTCGCCGCCGCGATGCTCTCCACCGGGGCGACGAAGCGGTACCCGCGGCGGGCCAGGGTTTCGACGAAGCGCGGGCTCGATGCGGAATCGCCCAGCGACTCGCGAATCTTGTTCACCGCCGTATTCAGGCTGTGATCGAAATCGACGAAGGTATCGGCGGGCCAGATTCTTTCGCGCAGGTCGTTGCGCGTGACCACTTGACCGGGATTCTGCAGCAGGGCAGCGAGGACTTGAAACGGCTGTTCCTGAAGCCGGATGCGAACGCCGTTTTTGCGCAGCTCTCCGGCGTCCAGGTCG
>JADGNS010000723.1 GCA_017883355.1 Candidatus Solibacter sp. | reverse complement strand
GCGTTAGCACCCATTAGACCTTCGACGCGCCGTCCGCCGGGTTGACTCCGGCGAAGCACCTCGGGGATGATTGCTTCAGTCGAGCCAAGGGAGGCCGCGAAAATGCAGAATCGAATTCTCAGAAGCATGACGCTCGCAATGTTGGCAGCCGCCGCATTGTTTGGGCCCGTCTTCGCCCAGACGCCGCCGCAACAGCGGATGGTGATCGTGATCAGCCTGGACGGCTTTCCCGCCTATGCGCTGGACGACGCTAAGCTGCCGATTCCCACCCTGCGGCGCCTCATCCGGCAAGGCGTCACGGCACGGATGACCACCATCAATCCCACGGTCACCTGGCCCAACCACACCACGCTGGTGACGGGCGTGCACGCCGACGAACACGGACTTCTGGTCAACGGCAGCCTGGTGGCGACGGGCGCATGGCCACCCATCAAGGTGGACCCCATGATCGACAAGGTGAAGATGGTCCACGCCCCGACGGTCTACGATGCCGCCCACAAGGCCGGACTGACCACGGCACAAATCGATTGGGTCGCCATCAACAACGCACCCACCATCACCTGGCCGTTCAACGAATGGGCGACGCCGGCCGGCCCGGTGGAGCAGGAGATGATCCGCAAAGGCGCGATCGCCAGTGCCGACGTGGAGGACTTCACGAAGGCGAACATTCTGTTCCGCGACCAGGTCTGGACCAGGGCGGCGGTGCACCTGATCCGCGAGCACCGGCCCAACCTGATGCTGCTGCACTTCCTTTCGCTCGATTCCGTGCACCACGCATTCGGTCCCAAGAGCCTGGCCGCGACCAGTGCCATAGCGTTTCTGGATAGCTGCGTGGAGAAGGTGGTGGCCGCAGTTCACGAGACCGGCATGGACGATCGCACCACCTTCCTGATCGTCGCGGATCACGGGTTCAAAGCGTATACCAAGGAGATTCGTCCGTCGATCGCCCTCGCGGCGGCGGGCCTTGCCGGCAAGGTCCACGTGATCCCGGAAGGGGGCACGGCGATGGTCTACCTCGACCAGTCCCAGGCGGTGGAACTCCTCCCCAAGGCGGTGAAGGCGCTCGAAGGCGTCGAGGGAGTCGACAAGGTGGTGGGCGTGGATGGCTTTGCGGCGATGGGTCTGCCGACGCCGGCCAGCGATCCGCAGATGAGCCAGTTGCTGCTCACGGCTAAGGATGGATATTCGTTCTCTGGCGCCACCGGCGGCCCGGTGACGGCCGCCGTACCGCAACAGCGCGGCAGCCACGGATACCCGGCCAGCGACCCGGAGATGGATGCCCTGTTCATTGCCAGCGGTTACGGCGTGCGCGCGGGCGCGCTGCCGGCGAAGATTTCCAACCTGGACGTGGCGCCCACTATCGCCAAGCTTTTGGGCGTGCCGCTGCCCTCCGCGAAAGGCAAGCCGCTGCCGCTCCAGTGATAGTCTGAGAGTAAGCCCACACATGGTAGAAACAATCGAATGGACGCCGGGGGGCGTGGTCATGATCGACCAGACCCGCCTGCCGCTGCATGAAGAATACGTGACCTGCCGGAATTATCAGGAGGTGGCCACGGCCATCCGCGACATGATCATCCGCGGCGCGCCGGCCATCGGGGTGGCCGCCGCCATGGGAGTCGCCATCGGGGTGCAGCACGCGAGCGAAGCGGATCTCGACGCCCAGGTGGACGCGATCTGCGAGACGCTGGCGAAGACGCGCCCCACGGCGGTGAATCTCTTCTGGGCCATCGACCGCATGAAGCGCCTGTACGCCACGCTGCGCGACAAGCCGCTCGCCGAAATCCGCCAGCGGCTGATTCGGGAAGCTCAACTGGTGCGCGAGGAAGATATCGCCATCAACCGCGCCATCGGGCGCCACGGCGCGGCGCTGGTGCCAGACCACAAGACGGTGCTCACTCACTGCAATGCGGGCGCGCTGGCGACGGCCGGGTACGGCACCGCGCTGGGCGTGATCCGCGCGGCCCGCGAGAGCGGCAAGCAGATCGATGTCTTCGCCGATGAGACGCGCCCGTTTCTGCAAGGCGCGCGCCTCACCGTCTGGGAACTCCAGCAGGATGGCATCCCGACCACTTTGATCACCGACAATATGGCCGGCCACTTCCTGAAGTCGGGCCGGATCGGATGCGTGGTAGTGGGGGCGGACCGGATCGCGGGCAACGGCGATGTGGCCAACAAGATCGGCACCTACTCGGTGGCCGTGCTGGCCAAGGAGAACGGCGTGCCGTTCTTCGTCGCCGCGCCCGTCTCGACGCTCGACCTCACGCTTGCGTCCGGCGACCAGATCCCGATCGAGCAGCGCGCAGCCGCCGAGGTCACGCACGTTTTCGGTCACGCGGTGGCGCCGGAAGGAACGGCGGTGCAGAACCCGGCCTTCGATGTGACGCCCGCCCGCTACGTCACCGCCATCATCACGGAAAATGGCGTAGCGCGCGCGCCGTATGAGGAATCGCTTAAGAAAATCGTGGGCTGAGAGGCGCGTGTTAAGGTGAAATCGTCATGAAGAAAATCGTTGCCGCACTGTTCTGTGGAATCGTCCTGTTTGCCGCCGGCCCGCTGCGCCGCGCGCCAGGCTTTTGCCTGATCGATACCAGCGGACAATGGCAGGACCTTGCCGACAACCGGGGCAAGATCGTGCTGGTGGAGTTCATGCAGACCAGTTGCCCGCACTGCGCGGCCTTCAGCACGGTGCTCAACGGCCTGAAGCTGAAGTATGCCGATAAACTGGCCATTCTCGGCATAGCCAATCCGCCGGTGGATACGGTGCAAACCATGATGCAGTTCGTGAAAGATCACAAACTCGTCTACCCGCTGCTGCTCGATCAGGGCCAGGTGGCCTACTCCTACGTGCGTTCGCCATCCGTCGATCTGCCGACCGTGTATCTGATCGACGGCAGCGGTATGATTCGCAACTCGTGGCAAAATGGTCCACTGACGAAGGATATTTTCGAAGGCGCCGGGCTCGCGCGGGAGATCGACAAGTTGCTGACCGGCGCGCCCACAGCGGCGCCGGCCAAGAAGTAGGGCCTCATCATGGGATTTTTCAAAGACCGTGGGTCGGCGCACCAGCCGTTAGGTCCGCTGGAGGTCACCGTCATGGAGATCCTGTGGGACCGCGGCGAAAGCAACGTGCGCGATGTGGTGGATCGCCTGGGCCGTCCTCTGGCCTACACTACGGTGATGACCACGCTCGACCGCCTGTTCAAGAAGGGTCTGCTGGCGCGGCGTAAATCCGACCGCGCCTTCTTCTACTCACCCATGTTGAATCGGGCGCAGTGGGAGCATAAGCGCGCCGGCGATTTCGTGGCGGGCTTCCTCTCCGTGGCGGAGCCTTCCCGCGATCTGCTGATTTCCTGCCTGGTGGAGGCCGTGGGCGGCCACGATGAAGCTCTGCTCGACGAGTTGGAGAGGAAGATCAAACTGCGCCGCAAAGAGTTGTGCCGGAGGGCGAAGCCATGATGGTGCCCTACCTGCTTCGATTGCTCTGCCTTTGTCTGGCAGCGTTTTTCGTCATCCACAGCGCGGTGGGCCTGGCGGTTGCCTCTGGCGGCCCCGCCGCGGTGCGCGCCGCACGGCGCATGCGCCCCCGTTTGGCCGGGAGATTTCTGCTGGCGCTCCGCCTGCTGCCGGCGGCGCTCGGGTTGTTTGTGGTCGCCGGAATTTGCGTGCCCAGCTACCTGTGGCTGGAGCCCGAAACCAATACGGAAGAGTTAGGCGCCGGCTGCCTGGCAGCCGCCATTCTCGCTGCCGTTCTGTGGACCGTCTCGACTGTTCGCGGGGTCCATGCCGCCGTCCGTTCGGCGCGCCACGCCCGCGACTGCGAGCGTCTGGGCCG
>JADGNS010000047.1 GCA_017883355.1 Candidatus Solibacter sp. | reverse complement strand
CCTCAGGCCGGCGCGGTGACCGCCTCACCCTACTCCAGCAGATGCCGGTACTCGTTGGGGTCCAGCCCGAATTTGTCCATCAGGCGCGGCAGGTCGGGCTTCAGCGCTTCGGGCGTGCCGCGCACCCAGGCCAGAATCACCGTCTCCACGCCCACCCGCTGCTTGCCCTCGTCTTCCGCAATCCCCTCCGCCATGCCGCGCAGTCGCGTTTCCGTCTCCTCACGCACCGGATAGGGCGTCTGCCCCAGCACCTGGTTGAGTAGATCTTCCGCTGCATCGTTCCAATTCATAGGTGCAACCATCATACCCGGGAGGCCCCATGCTCAAGATGTACAATACGGTTTGCACCTCCGATTTTTCCTTCTACTCGCGTTTACACCTGCGTTCGCCCTCGCCCAGCAGATGCCGCAGCAGCGCGACACCGTGGTGGTCACCGGAACCTTCGAGCCCATGTCGCTCGAAGAGATCGATCGCGCCGTCCGCGTGCTCCCGGCGCGCAGCCAGACCCTCGTGCTCAACACGCTGGTCGATCTGCTCAAGCTGGACCCTTCGCTCGATCTCGAAGAACGCGCGCCCGATGGCGTGCAGGGCGATCTCTCCATCCGCGGTGCGGTCTTCGGCCAGACCCTCGTGCTGCTCAACGGCATGCGCCTCAACGACCCGCAGAGCGGCCATCACAACATGGATATCCCCGTGCCGCTCGAAAGCGTGGACCGCGTGGAAGTCCTGCGCGGATCGGGTTCCACCCTATACGGCGCCGATGCCGTGGGCGGCGTCGTCAATATCATCACCGAACCGCCCCAGGTGACCGAATTCCGCCTGCGCACCGCGGTCGGCAGCGATGGCATCAACCAGCAGCGCGCCGCGCTCGCCATCGCCGGCAGGAAGGTCTCCGAGCAGCTTTCCTTCTCGCGCGATTTTTCTTCCGGCTTCATGCCCGACCGCGACTATCGCACCCTGCAGTTCGCCTCCGTCACGCGCCTCGCCACCGATATCGGCAACGGCTCCCTCAACCTGGCCTACATGGACCACCCCTTCGGCGCCGACCAGTTCTACGGCAACTTCAACTCCTGGGAGGACACCAAGACGTGGTTCGCCGGCGTGCAGCAGGCGTTGGGCGCCAAGACCAGCGCCAGTTTTTCCTTCCGCCGCCACAGCGACCTCTTCGTGCTCTACCGCGACCGGCCCGACGTCTTCGCCAATCACCATGCCGACGAAAGTTATCAGCTCGCCGTGCGGCGCCGTGAAGAGATGTCCACCTCCACCACGCTCTACTACGGCGTGGAGGCGTTCCACGAATCCATCGCCAGCAATAACCTGGGCGACCATGCGCGCTCCCGTGCCGCCGCCTACGCCGCCGCCGATTTCCGCGCCCTCAAGCGCTTCTCGCTCACCATCTCCGCCCGCGAAGAGATCTACCGCAGTTTCTCCGCCGCCTTCACGCCCACCGTGGCGGGCGGCGTCTGGCTCTCGCCGCGGTGGAAAATCCGCGCCTCCTCCAGCCGCGCTTTCCGCATTCCCAGCTACACCGACCTCTACTATCACGATCCCGCCAACGCGGGCAATCCGGCGTTGCGCCCGGAGAGCGCCTGGACCTACGAAACCGGCCTGGACTGGATCCCCAGCGCGCGCATCCGCGGCGATCTGACGCTGTTCGAGCGGCGCGAGACCGATGGCATCGATTACTACCGGACCTCCGCCACTGAGATCTGGCGCGCGCTCAACATCCAGAACCTGAACTTCAAGGGCTGGGAGGCGTCGCTGCGCTGGACGCCTTCTCCCACCCACACCCTGGATTTCCGCTACACCGGCCTGCATGGCACCCTGGACACCATCGCCGCGGGCTTCACCAAATACACGTTCAACTACCCCACCGCCAGCGGTGTTTTCGCCTGGCAGATCACCCCGCGCGCTAACTTCGTACTGCGCACCCGGGTCGGCGTAATCGAGCGCCCGGCGCGTTCGCCGTACGCCCTGTGGGACGTCTATGCCGGGCTGCCGCACAAGAAACTGCATCCGTACCTGCAAGTCGGCAACGCAACCAACACGTCGTACCAGTCCGTCCCCGGAGTGGCGATGCCGGGCCGCACCATTATCGGCGGCGTGGAACTGGTGATCCGCAAACACTGACGTGTCCGTGCCTGATGGTTTGCTTCCGTCCCGCATGGTAATTTCATACAGTGAGTCAAATATCCATTGGGAAGCTGCGTATCGAAGTTGGTTCGGTATTAGCAGTATCGTTGTGCGCGGTCTGTCTGATCGTCGCGTTTTGGAGAATTACACTCACGCGGCAATACACGTTTATCGAACGGCCGGATATCGGCCACCAGGTCTTGCCTTGGCTGCAAGTGCAGGCGGCGGCGCTGCACTCTGGCGAGTTGCCGCTCTGGGATCCTTACCTCCTGGGTGGCCAAACTTTGGTCGGACAGGTACAGCCGGCTGTATTCAGTCCCATTACATGGATTTTGCTGGCCGCGCCCTTGGATGCGTCCGGACACTTGCGCCTTGCATGGGTGCACGCCTGGTATGTGTTACTGCATGCGCTGGGCGCCTTATTCGCATACCTTTTTCTCCGTTCACTTAGCGCCAGCCGTATGGCGAGCGTGGTGGGCGCCGTGTTCTTCGCAACGGCGGGGTTCCTTGGTCACGTTGCCTGGCCCCAGATTGCGGCAGGCGCGGTGTGGTTACCGCTCGTTTTTCTCTTCTACCTTCGCAGCCTCCGTGGCGAATCCGCGACTGTGAGCGCGATGTGTGCCGGTGCTTTCCTGGCCCTCTCTATCTTGGCCGGCCACCATGCGGTGCCAATGTTCGCCGTACTGGCTTTAGGTGGACTGGGTTTGACAGCCGTACTAAGCCGTTCGTTGACTGTGCGGGCTGCAATACTGCGTACGGCTCTGACGTTGCTCGTCACCGTCGCCGGAGCGGCGGTTCAGATTCTTCCCGCTCTGGAGTATGCCCGCTATGCTTTGCGATGGGTGAACGCACCGAATCCCGTCTCTGGTCACATGCCGGTGCCTTACCCGGCGCACGAGATGTTGGGGTGGAGGGCCTCGGAGCTCCTCTTCTTAGTCGTGCCGGGATCTGAAGCCATAGTCAATCCACTGGTGGGCATAGTGCCGTTGGCGCTGGCGGCAGCGGCCGTGCTTTCTCTACCCAGGCGACGAGATACAGGCCTGTTTGTAGGGACGGCGATGGGAGCATTGCTGTTCTCATTAGTGCGCCTGAATCCGTTGCATGGCGTTCTGTATGCGATTGTTCCGGGACTGGAAAAAGCGCGGGCGCCAATCATGGCCATGGCTGTGGCCGATGTCGCGCTGGCGGCGCTCGTGGCTTTTGGTACTCAAGCGATATTGAAAGGGTCCGGATCCCGACTCTATCTGGTCTACAGAAGTGCGGCGGCAATTGGGGCAATCTTATTCCTGATGAGTCTGTATCCTCCGTCGCTCGTCAAGGGTATCTCCGATAGTTCGGAGCGGATTGCCGGCGTAGCTCTCGTCGCAATGCTGCTGGCACTCCTGCTTTACAATTGGGAACGCGGCCATGTAGGGCCGCGCGTCATGGTCACTGCCCTACTGGTTCTCGGCCTCTTTGAAGGCCAGAACAGTAGCGGTTCGGAATATGTTCATGTCGATGATCAAGCCTCCGTCGTGCGTCCCCGGCTCTACGGCGGCATGAGCGACGTGGTCGCGTTTCTAAGGGAACACGCCGGTGTGTCGCGGGTTAATTACACTTATGACGACCTGATCTTCAACTTCGGCGACTGGAACGGTATTCAGACAATGAGTGGCTTCGTACCGAGCGCGCCTGAAGCGGTTTGGAGGCTTGGGTTGTGGAACCCTCGCGTGCTTGACCTCTATGGAGTGCGATACCAGGTTGGCCGCAAGCCGCTTCCCGATGCCGGCCCCGAAGTCTTCACGAGTTCTCAAGGATGGACGGTGTGGCAGCGTTCTACGGGATTCCCACGTGCTTGGGTAGTACACAACGTCATCGTCGCTGGTATCCGTGACGAGGTTACGCAGATGGTCCTTGCACCGTCCGTGAACTTGCGGGAGCGTGTGATCCTCGATCGGCAGGTACCAACCGAGGCATGCACTGACCAAGGAAACGTAAAGTTCGATCGGTACCAGAACCAACACGTAGCGCTCACCGCGGAATTGTCGTGCGCGGGTGTTCTCGTGCTTTCCGACAACTGGTTCCCCGGCTGGAAGGCCACCTTGGACGGACGCCCTGTACCGATTCTGCTGGCTGACGGCGCACTTCGTGCAATCACCGTACCAGTGGGCAGACACCGGGTCGAAATGCGCTACAGTCCCGCGTCCATTCGTTGGGGCGGCGCCGTTTCCTTCGGCACGTTTGTTTCCCTTGCCGCAATCGTTCTGATACGGAGGAGATCCGGGGCCGCGAACGCGCCGCCCGCTGTCACCTGCTAAAATGAAGGCTATCCACGCCCCGGGAGGAAAAGCCTAAATTGACCACTGCAATACTCGCCCTGGAAGACGGGAGCGTCTTCGAGGGCCGGAGTTTTGGTGCGCCCACCGAGCGTAGCGGCGAAGTTGTCTTCAACACCGCTCTCACCGGGTATCAGGAAGTCTTCACCGACCCCTCCTATTCCGGCCAGATCGTCATCCTCACCAATCCGCAAATCGGCAATTACGGAACCAGCTCCAAAGACAACGAGTCCCAGGGCCCGTACATCGAGGGCCTCGTGGTCCGCGAGTTTTCGCCCATCGCCAGCAGTTGGCGCAGCGATGCCACCGCCGACGCTTTCCTCACCCGCGCCGGCGTGCCCATCGTCAGCGATCTCGACACGCGCGCCCTGGTGCGCCACCTGCGCACCCGCGGCGTCATGCGCGGCGTGCTCTCCACGCTCGAAACCGACGGCCGGAAGCTCGTCGAGAAGGCGCGCCAGATTCCCACCATGGCCGGACTCGATCTCGCCACCCGCGTGAGCACGCGCCAATCCTACCAGTGGACCGAGACCGTGGAACCGTGTTCGCCCTCCGACGCCATCGGACTTCAGGCCGAGCCCCGCTACAACGTCGTGGCCTACGATTACGGCATCAAGCACAATATTCTCCGCCGCCTGGTGCACTCCGGTTGCCGCGTCACCGTGGTGCCGTCGCTCACCAGCGCGGAGGACGTCCTGGCCCTCCATCCCGACGGCATCTTCCTCTCTAACGGCCCCGGCGATCCCGAGCCGCTGGTCACTCAGGTCGCCAACATCCGCAAGCTCATCGGACGCAAGCCCATCTTCGGCATCTGCCTGGGCAACCAGTTGCTCGGCCTCGCCCTCGGCGGCAAGACCTACAAGCTCAAATTCGGACATCGCGGCGCCAACCATCCGGTGCGCAACGAGCTCACCGGACGCGTGGAGATCACCTCGCACAATCACGGCTTCGCCGTGGACCCGGATTCGCTCAACCTGAGCGAGGTCGAAATCACCCACGTCAACCTGAACGACCAGACCTTGGAAGGCTTCCGCCACCGCAGCGAACCGGTGTTCTGCGTGCAATACCATCCCGAAGCTGCGCCCGGCCCCCACGATTCCCACTACCTGTTCGACGATTTCACCAGGCTGATGCGGGAGGCGAAATAGCATGCCGAGACGCAACGATCTCCACCGCATCCTGATCATCGGCTCCGGCCCCATCATCATCGGGCAGGCCTGCGAGTTCGATTACTCCGGCACCCAGGCGGCCAAAGCGTTGCGCGCCGATGGCTACCAGGTCATCCTGGTCAATTCCAATCCGGCGACCATCATGACGGATCCGGATCTCGCCGACAAAACCTACGTCGAACCGCTCACGCTGCCCTATCTCGAAGAGATCATCCGCCGCGAGCGGCCCGACGCGCTGCTCTCGACGGTGGGCGGCCAGACCGGCCTCAATCTCTCCGTGGAACTTGCCGAAGCGGGCGTGCTGGAGAAGTACGGCGTGGAACTGATCGGCGCCAAGATCGACGCCATCAAGAAGGCCGAAGATCGCCTGCTGTTCAAAGACGCGATGCGCAAGATCGGCCTGGAAA
Source organism: Candidatus Solibacter sp. (assembly GCA_017883355.1). Taxonomy (GTDB): domain Bacteria; phylum Acidobacteriota; class Terriglobia; order Bryobacterales; family Bryobacteraceae; genus Solibacter. Next base: position 5,958 of record JADGNS010000047.1, on the reverse strand, counting down.
CGCCGCAATCGCAGCTCGTCAACTCCGTCACCGCCGGCTTAGCGTTCGCCGACCGCATCGGCTATCCGTGCATCCTGCGCGCCAGTTTCACCATGGGCGGCACCGGCGGCGGCATCGCCTACAACAAGGAAGAGTTGGTGGAGATTCTGGAGCGCGGACTCGCCCTCAGCCCGGTGCATGAGGTGCTGATCGAAGAGAGCGCCCTCGGCTGGAAGGAATACGAGCTGGAGGTGATGCGCGATCTCGCCGACAACTGCATCATCGTCTGCTCCATCGAAAACTTCGACCCCATGGGCGTGCACACCGGCGATTCCATCACCGTGGCGCCGGCCCAGACCCTCACCGACCGCGAATACCAGATGATGCGCGATGGCGCCCTGCGCTGCCTGCGCGAGATCGGCGTCGATACCGGCGGCAGCAATGTGCAGTTCGCCATCAACCCGGCCAACGGGCGCATGGTCATCATCGAGATGAACCCGCGCGTGTCGCGCAGTTCGGCGCTGGCGTCCAAAGCCACCGGCTTCCCCATCGCCAAGATCGCCGCCAAACTCGCCGTGGGCTACCGGCTGGACGAAATCCGCAACGACATCACGCGCAAAACGCCGGCCTGCTTCGAGCCGACCATCGATTACGTGGTGGTGAAGATCCCCAAGTGGGCCTTCGAGAAATTCCCCGGCGCCGACACCACGCTCGGTACCCAGATGAAGTCGGTCGGCGAGGTCATGGCCATCGGGCGCACCTTCAGAGCCGCCCTGTGGAAGGGCATTCGCAGCCTGGAGACCGGCAAGGCCTTCGGCAGCGAGAAGTACGACAAGAGCCTGATCGCCAACAAGCTGATCACGCCTACGCCGGACCGTCTCAACTACATCCGCTTCGCCCTGGCCAACGGCTACAGCGTGGCCGACATCCACGAGATGACGTCCATCGATCCGTGGTTCCTGGAGCAGATGAAGGAGGTGGTGGAACTCGAGGGCGACCTGGCGAAGACCACTCTCGCCGCGGCCACCAGGGAGCAGTTCCGCGCCGCCAAGCGCAGCGGCATCAGCGATTCGCAGTTGGCCAAAACCTGGGGCGCGGACGAAATCGCAGTGCGCACGCGCCGCGTGCAACTCGGCGTCAAGGCCGTATTCAGCCGCGTCGATACCTGCGCCGCCGAGTTCGAGAGCTTCACGCCGTACCTCTATTCGAATTACGAATCTGCCTGCGAGAGCGACCCCGGCGCCGGCAAGAAGGTCATGATTCTGGGCAGCGGGCCCAATCGCATCGGACAGGGAATCGAGTTCGATTACTGCTGCTGCCACGCCAGTTTCTCGCTCCAGCAAATGGGCGTCGAGTCGATCATGGTCAACTGCAATCCCGAGACCGTGTCCACCGATTACGACACCAGCGATCGCCTCTACTTCGAGCCGCTCACGCTAGAGAACGTGCTCAACATCGTCGATACCGAAAAGCCCGATGGCGTGATCGTGCAGTTCGGCGGGCAGACCCCGCTCAATCTGGCGCTGCCGCTCAAGCGCCTCGGCGTGCCCATCATCGGCACCGATCCCGAGGATATCGATCTCGCCGAAGATCGCAAGCTGTTCGGCAAACTGCTGGACGACCTGAAGATTCCCTGTCCCCCCAACGGCACCGCCACCAGCGTCGAGGAAGCCTGCGCGGTCGCCGCGCGCCTCGGTTATCCCGTGCTGGTGCGTCCCAGCTATGTGCTGGGCGGCCGCGCCATGGTCATCGCCTACGACGAGGAGATGGTGCGCCAGTACATGCGCGAGGCGGTGACCTTCTCGCAGGACCGCCCCGTGCTGGTGGACCGCTTCCTCGATGACGCTACCGAAGTCGACGTGGACGCGCTCGCCGACGGCACCGACGTGCTGATCGCCGGCATCATGGAGCACATCGAGGAAGCCGGCGTGCACTCTGGCGACAGCTCCTGCGTGCTGCCGCCCCAATCGCTCTCCGAAGCGACGCTGCGCACCATCGAGGACTACACCGTCCGCCTGGCGAAAGCGCTGCGCGTCGTCGGCCTGATGAACGTGCAGTACGCCATTCAGAACAACGTAGTCTACGTGCTGGAAGTCAATCCGCGCGCCTCGCGCACCGTGCCGTACGTCAGCAAGGCGACCGGGGTGGCGCTGCCCAATATCGCCGTCGGACTGATGTGGGGCCGCAAGCTGAAGGATTACGGCTTCACTTCGGGCAAGCTCACCGTCCCGCAGGTGTTCGTGAAATCGCCCGTCTTCCCGTTCAACAAGTTCCACGGCGTGGACCCCGTGCTTAGTCCCGAGATGCGCTCCACCGGCGAAGTGATGGGCGTCGGCATCAACTTCGGCGAAGCGTTCCTCAAGGCGCAGATTTCGGCAGGCAGCCCGCTGCCTGAGAAGGGAAACGTCTTCATCAGCGTCAACGACCATCACAAGGCGGAAGCCGTCGCCGTGGCCAAACGCTTCGCCGGTCTCGGCTTCTCGCTGACCGCCACGCGCGGCACCGCCACCGCGCTGCGCAATGCCGGCTTGGTTTGCAGGACCGTGCTCAAGGTGAATGAGGGCCGTCCCAACGTGGTCGATCTGCTCAAGGGCGGGAACATTCAACTCGCCATCTACACCACCGCCGGCGCGTCCGCTTTCTCCGATGAGAAGTCCATCCGCCGCAGCGCCGTCACCTACCGCGTCCCATGCATCACCACGATGAGCGGCGCGCGCGCCGCCGCCGAAGGCGTGGCGGCCCGCCTGCGCGACCCCATCCGCGTCTGGAGCCTGCAGGAAATCCACGAGAAGAAGACGGTGGCATAAGGTGGGGCAGGCGCTTCCGCCTGCCAAGAAAAAAACCCGGCGGATGTTTCACCGCCGGGCCGCGTCGTTTCAATTTGACCCTGTATTGATAACTTCCTGGTCCCCTTCGCGTCGGGGACAGGGCCGTTACCAATATATCACTGAATTGTCGCCTTTTTGATGAAGTCCAGTCGAGGGAATTTCGCATCCAAATATGTGTTACCCTGTACCTCGATTTTTGACGGATCGGGCCCCTGCCCGCGCGGCGCCATCTCGCCGTAGGCGCTGTAGAGCCGCTCCACTACGTCCATCCCGGTAGTCACTTTGCCGATCGGCGCGAAGCCCTGTTTATCCAGATCTTTGTTGTCCTTCATATTGAAGAACAACTGCGTCGTGCGATTGTTCGCCCCCAGGTGCGCGAAGGAGAGCGTGCCCTTGACGTTGCTCTGTTTCACCTTGTCGTCGGGCAAATAGGCGGTGGCCCACAATCCGTTGGTCTTGGGGTCGCCGTTGATGCCGAACTGCACGTAGTTGCGGGTCACGCGGAAGAAGCGGTTGCCGTCGTAATAGCCGGTCTGGAGCAGCGAGTAGAAATGATCCACGCCGATGGGCGCCCAGTCGCGATGCACCTCGACCGCCACCGCCCCTCGCGAGGTATCGAAGACCGCCTGAAACACGTCCGGCGTTTTCTCCACCTTGGCCGGCGGGGTGCCCTTTGGGCCCGGCGCTGCGTCCTTCTTGCTTTCGTCCGCCGACGAACATCCGCCCAGCGCCAGGCTGACAGCCGCGCTCACGGCAAGGCACCACGTTTTCCGCATCGTCCCCCAGTATGCCATGCTGGCATTTGGCGCTCTACGACGATTTCGCCTGGTTCTACAATCGCTACTGGAATGAGGAGTTCCACTCGCTCGCCTTCCCCATCCTGGAGCGCATCTGGCTGCCGCGCGTCGCCCGCAAGGGCCGGATTCTGGATGTCTGCTGCGGCACCGGCTACCTCGCCGGCTTGCTGACCGACCGCGGTTACCGCGTCACCGGCATCGACGCCTCCGCGGAGATGATCGCGCACGCCCGCGAGAACGTGCCCGCCGCCGCCTTCCAGGTGGCCGACGCCAGCCGGTTCCACGCGCCCGGCAAGTTCGACGGCGCGGTCTCCACCTTCGACAGCCTCAACCACATCCTCAGCGACGAAGACCTCCAGGCCGCGTTCCAACGCACCGCGGCGGCGTTGAAACCGGGCGCGCCCTTCGCCTTCGACATGCTGCTGGAATCCGCCTACCAGACCAACTGGGCCGATGCCTTCTCCCTGGTGCGCGACGACCACGTGCTGGTGCTCTCCGGCTCCGGTTTCGATTTCCGCACCCGCCTGGCGCAGTGCCACATCACCATGTTCCGCCTGGGCGACGGAGTTTGGAGGCGCAGCGACGTGGAGGTCAACGAGCGCTGCTACACCACGAAGGAGATCGACGCCGCGCTGGAACTCGCCGGGTTCGCGCAGACCGAGTATTACGACGCGCGCGATCTGGGCATGAGCGGCCAACTCGGCCAGGGGCGGACTTTCGTGGTGACCACGCGCTCTACGACGCGAGCGACGTGTTGAAGCGCAGATAGTTGCGCAGGCGGGCGCCCATCATGCGGTCCGCCACGCCCAGATGATCGCGCAGCCAATCCGAGAGGAACTTGAGCAGTTCGCCGGCGGCAACCGAATCGCCCGCGTCGATGCGTTTGGCCAGCGCCTTCACCCGCTTGCGCGCGGCGTCGTGCTGATGCTTGTGCCACGCAAAGCCGGTGTAATGAATGGCGCGCATGAGACGCTCTTCGTGGCGAAAGTGCTGCTCCGCCGATTCCAACAGATTTACCACGATCGATTGCAGTGCGGCCGGATTGGCGCCCGCCAGCAACGCCTTGTGCAATTCGTCCCCCAGCCGGTAAATTGCACGGTGCTCCGCGTCGATCTCCGGAAGGTAAACCGAGTGCGCATTAGTCCATTTAAAGAGACTCATGCACACCATTGTACCGGATTTAAGATTTTGAGGCCGGTTACTGCACGACAACCCCGGCGGCGACCGGCGCGTCCACCTTGTGCTTGCACTCGGGGTTCGGGCACTGCCACACAGCGCCGGCCTTGAGCCACTTCTCCACCATGTACGGACTGCCGCACTCGGAGCACTTTTCGGCCACCGGCTTGCCCCAGGCGACGAATGTGCAGTCCGGGTAGCGGTTGCAGCCGTAGAACGTCTTGCCCTTCTTGGACCGGCGCTCGATGATTTCGCCCTCCGAGCACTCCGGGCACTTCACCCCGATGGTCTTCTGCTTGACGTACTTGCAGGCGGGGTAATTGCTGCACGCCGTGAACTCGCCGAACCGGCCACTCTTCATGACCAGATTACTGCCGCACATCGGGCACTTCTCATCCAGCGGCTGATCGGCCTTCTTCTGCGTCCCGCCGATCTGCTTGGTGGTGTTGCAATCCGGGTATCCGGAACACGCAAAGAACGTGCCGAAGCGACCCTTCTTCAACACCATCGGGCGCCCGCAGTTTTCGCAAGACTCCTCTTCGCCCTGCTCGCTCAAGTCCGCTTTGTCCAAGTCCGCCAGATCGACCGTTAATTCGCGGGTATAGGTGCAGAAATCCTTTTTCCTCTGCCAGATCAAGCCGACGCCCTCGGCCGTGTCTTGCAGCTCCACGTCATAGAACGCGTTCATCTGAGGATACCGGGCCTGAATCTTCCCCAGACGCGTCTCAATCGTCTTGCGATCTTTGAGACGTTGCTTGGCGAAGGCCTTCTCCGCGGTTCTCAGGCCGTCTACGATTTTCTTGGGGAAGCGGGGACCAGTCACGAATTTGCCGTGCTCGAACTGGATCGCCAACTCGGGGTACTGGGCCTGCTTCTTTGCAGCCTTGTTGAGAACTCTTTCCCGTTGCCGGGCAATCTCGTTCTCCAGTTTCTTCAAGTCGCCTTCCGCGTTCTTGGAGGAAAAGTCGGGATAGCCGCTACAGGCAATAAAGCTCCCGTGCTTGCCCCACTTGATCACCAGCGGCTTGCCGCACTTCTCGCAAATCAAGTCGGTGGGCTTTTCCATCCGCTTGATATCCGTCATGTGCTCTTCGGCGTGCTTGAGATCCTTTTCGAAGCGCCCGTAGAACTCGGCCATGGCGACGCGCCAGTCGAGCTTGCCCTCTTCGACATCGTCG
>JADGNS010000046.1 GCA_017883355.1 Candidatus Solibacter sp. | reverse complement strand
TACACGGAGCGCGCATTCGGCATCCAGCCGGCGCGCGCGATCAGATACGCGTTGCGCGTATCGCCCACTTCGAGCCACCTGGTGGCTCCGCCGGTAGCGGCAATCACGCCCAGGTGCACGTCGGGATTGTTCTCGCCGGCCTGGGGATAGCGCTCGGGTTCGGAGAAGGCGCGCGTGCCCAGCATGTCGGCGTGGGGAAAGACCGGTTCCCTGCTGGAATCGAATTGCAAATAGCACAGCGACTTCGAATCGGGCGACCACCAGAAGCCGGTGCCCAGCGTCAATTCCTCCGGGTACACCCAATCGGGGATGCCGTTGCGCAACGTGTCCGTGCCATCGCGCGTGAGGCGCGTCTCCTTGCCGGAGGCCACGTCCACCGTATACAGGTCCCAGCCGCGCCGGAACGCGACCATGCGGGCGTCAGGCGAGAGCTTGGCATCCAATTCCGCCACCGGCGTCTTGGTGAGTTGCTCCCACTTCGCGGTGTCGGTGTGGATCAGGAACAGGTCGCCGCCGGCGCTGTAGAGCATCGCCTTGCCGTCGCCGGAGAGTTGCATGCCGCCGACGCGCGCGCGGCGATTGGTCCAATCGATGGGACCGTCGTCGGACGGCACGCTCACCGCCGCGGCGTCGATCGGCGTAGTGTCGATCAGCAGCTTGGAGGTCTGCGTGGCGGGGTCGTACAGCATGAGGTTGCGCGCCTGGCGGAAGACGAAGCTCTTGCCGTCCGGCATCCACGTGGGAGGACCGGCGAATCCTGCGCCGCCGCGTCCGCCGCCGCGCCCGCCCGCGCTGAGAGTCTCCAGCGTGATCGGCTGCTTCTGGGCGAACGCGGAGGCCGCCAGGAGAAGAATGCAGAACTTCGTCATAGGTGCGATTGTAGCAACGTAGCGCGGTACAGCACGTGCCTGCGCAGCGGGTGGCCCTCGGGCAGGCGCGGGTGTTCGAAATCGTCGGCGGGGTCGCGCGCCATGCCGAGTTTCTCCATCACGCGGCGCGACCTCTGGTTCGCCGGTACGGTGAACGCGACCACCTCCGGCAGGGCAAGTTCCTGGAATGCGTAGCGCAGGCATGCGCGCGCGCCCTCGGTGGCGAACCCCTGATTCCAGTACGCCGTGGCCAGGCGCCAGCCGATCTCGACGCACGGCGTGAAATGCGCCGCGAACGGAACGTGGGACATCCCGGTGAAGCCGATGAACTCGCCGGTGGCGCGCAGTTCGGCGGCGAAGAATCCGAAACCGTACTGCGCGAAGTGTCCTTGAACGCGGACGAGCATGGCGTCGCTCTCCGCCGGCGAGAGCGGGGCGGCGAAGAACTCCATGACGCGCGGATCGGCATTCATCCGGTGGAACGGCTCGCGGTCGCTCTCCTGCCACGGGCGCAACAGCAGACGGGGCGTTTCCAGCACGGTCATTTCTGTGTGCGGGTGAGGGCCGCCAGCGCCGCCACCAGACTGCCGATCGCCTGCTTCGATTTCTCGTCGGTCAGATTGCCCTCGGCGTCGCAGCGCTGCGATGCCAGGCCGATCATCACCTCCGGCTTGTTAAAAGTGCGCAGGTCCAGGGTCACAAAGACCTGCCGCAGGTGGTTTTGTGCGCGCACCGTCCCCAGCATGCCCGGCGACGCGCCCATGATGGCGGCCGGTTTGCCCGCCCACGCGTTATCGCGGTGCGGGCGCGATGCCCAGTCGATGGCGTTCTTGAGTACGCCGGGAATGGAGTGGTTGTATTCCGGGGTGGCAAACAGAATCGCGTCGGCCGCCCGGATGCGCGCTTTGAATTCGGTGACGATGGCCGGCGGGTTGTCCTCGTCATCCTGGTTGAAGAGCGGAATCTCCTTCAGGTCGAAGGTTTCGATTGTGACTCCCTGCGGCGCCAACTGCTGCGCCGCCCGCAGAAGCCCGCGATTGATGGAGAGCTTGCGCAGGCTGCCGCAGATACCCAGGATCGTGATGGGTGTGTCCATGCTTAATTGGACCACGGGGCATGGGGACTGGCCGCTGACGGCGCTTATGGTTATAATACGGCCTGATAGTATGCTTTGGAGTTCTGGAGGTACGTCATGAATTTGTCCCGCAGGTATTTCTTTCAGGCAGTGGCCGGGGTCGGCGGCTTGACCGCGCTTCGGGCACAGGTCGCCGGACCGAGCACTCCGCCGCTCACCTTCACTCAGGAACCAGCCACGAAGTCCACCGTCGCCATCGTCAAAGGAGAGGTGCGGCGGAAGATGGTTCAGGACGCGCTCAATGCCATCGACCACCAGATCCGCCCGGTGATCCAGCGCAAGAAATACGTGATCATCAAGGTCAACAACGTCTCGACGACGAATCAACTGGCGGCCACTCATGCCGACACGATCTGGGGCATTCTGGACTACCTGCAGCCCAAGTACAAGCTGCCGGTGAGCATCGTGGAATCGTCCGCCGGCGATACCATGACGGGCTTCCAGAACTTTGGTTACGCGAAACTGGCTGCCGACAGCGCGGCGCGCAACGTCTCGCTGGTGGATTTGAATGCCGAGGCCAAGTACCAGGTGATCCCGCTGATCGATTTTGACCTGCACTTGCAGCCGGTACGTCTGGCGGCGCGCCTGCTGGATCCGGACGCCTACGTCATCTGCGCGTGCATGCTGAAAACGCACAACACCGTGGTGGCCACGCTCTCCGTCAAGAACATGGTGCTGGGGGCTCCGCTGCACTTTGCGCCGAAGGAAACGCCGCGATGGAATGACAAGCGCAAGTACCACACGGGCATCCGGCAGACCCACTACAACATGCTGCTGACCGCGCAGAAACTGCGTCCCAATTGGGGCCTGGCGCTGATCGACGGCTACGAGGGCATGGAAGGCAACGGACCTGGTTCCGGCACACCCGTGGCTTCGCGCATTGCGATTGCGTCCACCGACTACATTGCGGCCGATCGCGTGGGAGTGGAATGCATGGGCGTCAATCCGGCGTGGCCAGGCTACCTGAACTATTGCGGCCAGTTGGGGTTGGGCAACTACGATATCGCCAAGATCGACGTCATCGGCGCCAAAATCGCCGACGTGCAGAAGAAGTACCAGATGCACGCGGACATCGAGCGCGAACTGCTGTGGATGGGCGAGATGAAGGATCTACCGGTCAAACTCGGTTAGCGAGGTCCCACCTAGGGCAGGCGCGAAGCCAGAAGCGTGACTAACTTCGCCGCGTCCTGCCCGTCGGCCAGGTTGCCGTAGCCGGCAAGGTAGCGTCCCTTGCGGGCAATACACACGCGGCCCAGGTACTTGTCCGTCACCTGAAATGCATCGTCGGCGATGGGCGCCTTAGCTGTCTCGCCAAACCGCTCGCGCAACTTCTGCATGACGGCGGCAGCCGACTCCGCCGAAGCCTCGGTAACCACGAACGCTTTACCGAAATCGTACTGCGCCACATAGCCGCGTTTCAGCAAGCGGATGCCCAGAACGCTCTCCGGCACCAGGCGGAGGGACTGCTGTCCCGCGGTGGGGAACCACGAGAGCGCCACGGGAATCTCGTTCGTGCCGGTCGCGATCTTCTCGAGCGCGGCCGTCCACTCCCGGAGGGTCGCCGTGTGATCGCCCTCGGGCTCGGCGCCGACTTCCACGTAATACTGGCCCTTGGCGAAAATCGCGCGCCGCGGCACAATCTGGCCGCCCATACCGAGTTTCGCCGGCGGCTGGCGCAGGTCGCGATTGGCGCAGAACATGCCGTAGGCGGAATCGGCATCGCCAAAATCGGAGATGTCGATCACCAGCGTGACGCCGCCTTTGAGGCACGTCACGCCGTGCATGTTCTGGAAGCCGTAGAGCAGGTAGCCTTCGGCGTTGCCGTCCATGTATTCGAATAAATTGTCGGGCCCGAAGGTGCGCGCCTCAGCTTGCGGTGTCCAGCCGGGCACCAGGTTGCAGGCGGGATTGGCGGCTGCCAGAACACCGGCAAACAAACCAATCCCGCACACAAACTTCAGCATGCGAACAGGTCCTGCGCGCGGATGAGGCGCTGGGCAACGTGTACGCCGTAAGGGCATTGGACGGTGCAACTGGGACACTCGCCGCAGCGGACGGCGGTATGCCCGGCGTCCAGTTGCAGGAATCGCTCGCGCCCCAGGGCGAACTGGCCGTAGCCGTCGGCGTAGGTGAGGAAGCGAAGCACATCGGCCACCGGCAGGCCCTGGCGGCACTGGCCGGCGCATTCGCCGCACATGCGGCAGTAGATCGGGCGGATATAGTCCAGTTGCAGGGCCAGCAGCTTTTCATCGGCCGAGGAGAACGGTTGGGCGAATGCCCTGAGGTTCTCGTCCAACTGGTCCATGTCGGTCATGCTCGGCACGGTGGTATGCACGTTGGGATTGCGCACCACCCACTTGAGCGCGGCGAGCATGGCGCCGTCCCTCTTCAACTTCTCCTGGATCAGGTTGCCGGGCTGCGGACGGCGGAACCCGCCAGCCATGATTTTCATGGCCACAATTCCCTTTCCCGCCTTGGCCGCCTCATCGATCGCCTCATTCATGAACGGTTCCATGGAGAAGTTATATTGCGTGAGGATCACATCGACGTTCGGATTCTTGGCGAGGAACGGGATCAGTTCCTTCTGCCCGCTGTGTGTGCTGACCCCGGCGAAGCGGATCTTGCCCGCCTTCTTGGCGATCTGCTGAGCCTCGATGAGGCCGTCGCTGACGTCCTCGGGCTTGGTCTTGCCGTGAAGATACCAGATGTCCACGAAGTCCGTGCCGAGTGTGGCCAGGCTGGTATCCAGTTGGGCGAGCGCCTCCTCTTTGGTACGGCCCTCGGTCTTGGTGGAGAGTACCAGGTCCTTGCGTTTCTTCTTGAGCGCCGCGCCCACCATGCGCTCGTTGTTGCCGCTCTGGTAGTTGCGCGCGGTATCGAAATAGGTAATCCCCAGATCGGCGGCGCGTTCGACGACGCTGCCATCGGAAGTGACCATGCAGCCGAATCCAACTGTGGTCACTTTCAGGCCGGTCTTGCCGAGGACTTTATAGCGCAGTTCGGGGCCAGAGGACAACGCCTTGGCAGGGCTCTGCGGTTTGGTTGGGGTCTGCGGCGCTTGCTCCGAGCGGGTAGCGGAGGCGACCGCGGGCAAGGCGAGCCCGGTGGCCAGAAAGCTGCGACGGGAACGGGACATGGTGTATCCTCCAAAGGCTTAGGATATCAGGATCTGAAAGTGTACGGTGGGACAGACGATCGCCTTTTGTCGCCTGTCGTTCTTTGGCTTCGGCAAGGCGATGGTCTGTCCCGCCATGCACCATGCACCAGGCGGAGCCTTATGCCACTCTGGGAGGGCATGCATAAGGCGATTCTTTTCGATCTGGGCAGGGTACTGGTTGACTTTGATTTCCGGCGCGGGTATCGGGCGCTGGAGGGGCTCTGCCCTTACACGGCGGCGGAGATTCCGCGGCGGTTGGCGGGTTCGGGGCTGGTGGAACGGTTCGAGACCGGACTGGTGGAGCCGCGTGATTTCGTAGAGCAGATGTGCGGAATTCTGGATTTGCGGGTGGATTACGACCAGTTCCGCGGGATCTGGAGCAGTATCTTCACCGAAAGCCTGATTGCGGAGAGCATGCTGGAGGGGCTGAGGCGGCGGTACCGGCTGGTGTTGGTTTCCAATACCAACGCGTTGCACTTCGAGATGCTGCGGGAGACGTTCGATAATCTGTTGCGTCACTTCGACGATCTGGTGCTGTCCCACGAGGTTCACGCGATGAAGCCGAAGGCGGAGATTTATCGGGTGGCTGTGGAACGCGCCCGGTGCCTGCCGGGGGAGTGTTTTTATACGGACGACATCGCGGCGTACGTCGAAGGGGCGAAGCGGATGGGGATCGATGGGGTGGTGTTTGAGTCGCGGGTGCAACTGGAGGGGGAGATGCGCGGGCGGGGGATTGAGTGGGAATAAAAAAAGACCGGGCGTGACGGAGGAGAAACGCCCGGTCTATAAACACTGCAAGCCACTCGGAGGGTATGGCTGGCAGGTGGTGGAGGAGCTCTTATGCCAGCAGGCCTCCGTGTCCGAGGCAGGCGATTTCCCAGCCCGTGACGTGGTAGCGAGCCAACAGTGGAGGCAACACCAAGTCGACCACGTTCGGCTTGGCCGAACGGAAGCAGCCAGGGGCGGAAATGATGGGGACTTCGTCCTTATATGCCATCAGGAGCAGATTACCGGGCTCTACGGGAGCCAGGAAGCGCTCGACTTGTGCTCCGACCTTCAACATAGCCTGGCCAATAATATCTTCGGGACCGGCCGGCGCGGTGGTGGAGGCCACCAGGATCGTACACGGCTTCGATCTCAATAAGTGTTGTAGGCAACGGGCGACAGAATTCTCATCTTCCGTGCAGGCCAATACAAAATTGGCATTGACGCCGAAGCGTTCGAGGCGTTGGCGCATGATGTTCTCGAACAACTGGCGGGCGCGCTCGCCGCTGACGGGGTCAGTGTAGAGAACTCCTACAGTCGGGGTGCGAACGGGACGGGCCTGAAGGATGGGGCCGCGCTCCTTGAGGATGCCGATGACGGCGTCGAGTTGATCTTTGGCGACGGCGAAGGGGGCGCTTTTTACGGTGGCGATGCGCTGGCCGGCCACGGCGTAGCTGAAGTTCAAGGCGGTGGCGATGACGACGCTGGCGGGGCAGTTGATCTGCTTGAGCAGTTCATCGTCCACCAGCACGCAGCAGTTTTCGGTGGCCAGGAGGTTGGCCCGGCCGCCGGCTGCGAGGCGGATTTCGAAACTTCCACAGCCCATCTCGCTGGCGACCGCGCAGACCGCATCATCCTCGCCGATCTCGCCATCTTCCAGCTCGGTAACCCAAATGGTTTCCATGCCTTCCGACTCCAAGACACGAATGTCTTCGTCGCTGATAACATGGCCCTTAGCCAAGAGTTTCTTCCCACCGGGCCGGAATACGGTGCAACAAAGGATCCGACCAGTTGAGGATTTCACATCAACCGTCTGCGCTCTCATGTTCGCCTCTTAGAAACAGGATCTGACTCAGATTTAGGGGTTTAATATCCTAAATCCGATTGTATGCGGAAAGACGGAAGGAATCGAGGATTATTTCAACGGTATTATGTGGGGTGTAGGAAGTCCCTACTTTGGGGGTATCGCCGACGGAAGGTGAGGTGTGGGGACTTGAATCAGTTCGTCGGAGGGAGAGGTCATCAGCGGACCCCAGGGTTGCGGCTCGGCCTCAGCCCAATGATCGGGCCGAAGGATGCGCAAAACGGCAACTTCATCGCAGGCCTGGAACTTGGGGCAGCGTACGCAGTCCTTCCATGCCTTGAGGGGAAGGGTGCCGCGTTCGACGACGTGAAAGCCGACCCTGTTGAAAAAATCAACAACGTAAGTGAAGGCAAAGACGGCATCTAGTTCGTATTGTTGGGCTTCGGCGACCAAGGCTTCGACGAGTTTGCGGCCGACGCCCTTAGTCTTGGCCTGCTCGTGTACGGCGAGGGAACGGATTTCGGCGGTCGTGGGACTGTAGAAATGGAGGGCTCCGCAGCCGAGCAGTTGACCATCGAGAGAGACGACGGTGAAATCGCGGATGGCCTCGGACATTTCGAATTCGGTGCGGGCGAGCATGATGCCGCGGGCGGCATAGCTGTTGATGAGGTGCAGAATGGGTGCGATATCGTGCATTACGGCCTTGCGGACGGTGAGGCGCGATACGGCGCCGGAGGATTCCACGAAGGCGTCGGCTTGCAGGCCGCTAATCATTGGGGCACCGTTGGCAGGCGGAAGCGCCTGCCCCACTCAGGCTGCTAATCATTGGGTCACCATGCGAGTGCCGAGTTCCTCGCCGGCGAGGATTCGATCGAGGACGCCGCCAGCGGCGCCGGGAGAGATGCGCACCTGTTCGACGCCCGCGGCAAGGGCGTTGAGCGCCGCATTCAGCTTGGCCTGCATACCGCCGGTGGCGATGCCGTCGGCGATCAACTGGCGGCTATCGGCTGCGGTAAGGAGCGGCCGGACCTGTTTGGCGCCATCGAGCACGCCTTCGACATCGGTGAGGAAGATGAGTTGGCGGGCGCCGAACGCGGCAGCGCAGGCGACGGCCATCTGATCGGCGTTGACGTTGTAGACCTGGCCCTGGCGGTCGCCGGCGACGCAGGCCACGACGGGCACGTAGCCGTGGGCGGTCAACAGGTGGAGGAGCGCGGGGTTGGACCGGGTGACCCGGCCGACGGCGCCGAGGGAGGGGTCCATCTGCTCAGCCTCGACGAGGAAGCTATCGATGCCGGAGATTCCTACAGCAGGTGCCCCGGCGCGGTTGATGGCGGCCACGAGTTCATGGTTGACGCTGCCGGCGAAGACTTTGAGGACAGCGTCGAGGGTCTCGGGCGTGGTGACGCGGAGGCCGCCGACGAAAGTGCTTTGGATGCCGCGTTCAGCGAGGTAGCGGGTCATCTGCTTGCCGCCGCCGTGGACGACGGCGATTTCGTGTCCGGCGGAGCGGGCGGCGGCGATTTGCAGGGCGAGGCGATGGCGCGAGCCCGCGTCATCGAGCAGGGTGCCGCCGAGTTTGACGAGCAGTTTCACAGGAGGCCCTCGGTTTCGGGATAACCGAGCATGAGGTTCATATTCTGGATGGCCTGTCCGGCGGCGCCTTTGACCAGGTTATCGATGGCGCTGACGATGACGGCGCGTTTGGTGGGGGCGTCGAAGGCGACTCCGATATCGCAGAAGTTGGTGCGGGCGACGCCGCGGAGGTCGGGCATGTGCGGCGGGTTGAAGAGGCGCACGAAGGGCTCGGCGGCGTACTGGCGTTCGTAGATGGCGAGCAGGTCTTCGGCGGCGGACAGGGAGGGGGCGCGGAAGTAGATGGTTTCGAGAATGCCGCGGTCGAGGGGCAGGAGTTGTGCGGTGAAGCTGAACTCATGCTCCGCGAGGCCGGAGATCTGGAGGACTTCGGGGACGTGGCGATGGTGGAGGATGGAGTAGGCCGAGAAGTTCCCGGTGACCTCGCAGAAGCTGGTTTTGAGGCTGGGTTTGCGTCCGGCGCCGCTGACGCCGGATTTGGCGTCGCAGACGATGCCGCTGGCGCGATCGATCACGCCGGCTTCGAGGAGGGGGCGGAGGGCGAGATTGGCGGCGGTGGGGTAACAGCCCGGGTTGGAGACGAGGCGCGCGGCTGGGATGAGGTGGCGGCAGAACTCGGGGAGACCGTAGACCGCTTCGGCAAGCAGCTCGGGCTGGGTGTGGGGCTCCTTATACCAGGCGGTGTAGTTCTCGGGCGTGCGCAGGCGGAAGGCGCCGCTGAGATCGACAACGCGGGCGCCGGAGGCCAGGATGACGGACGCCAGTTCCATGGAGACGTCCGGGGGGGTGGCCAGGAACACGAGGGCAAGTGCTTGCTGGTGTACGGCTTCGCCGGTGCAGGGGATGCGGGTTGGGGGAGTGGCGCGGCGAATGGCGGGGGTGCCGCCGGCGTCTTCGCGGTGGTCCATGAGGACTGGTTCGATGTGTGGGTGGCGGTGGAGGAGGTGGACGAGTTCCGCGCCACTGTAGCCTCGATAGCCGACAATTCCGACCCGCTGCATGAATAAATATACGCTCTAATGAATAATACCACAATTTTGGCGGAGGGGCTGGGCGGAGGGGGCTGAGGGTTTTGGTCGTTAGTCCTCGGCGACGGATTTTTGGGCCAGTTCGCCGAAGAGGGGGAGGGGGTAGGCTTCGTCGTGGGAGGCTTTCACCATCATGAAAATGGACATACCGACGAGCACGGCTTGCACGAGGGAGTGGAGATGAAATCCGGGGATGCGTTGGAGGAGGGGGCGCAACACCTGATCGTCGAGGAGCCAGGCGACGAAGAGGTACAGGCCCTGAAAACCGTGAAAGCGGACGAGGCGGTTGTGACGGAAGCGGCCGCTGGCCAGGACGATGATGGACGCAATCCAGCCTAGGCCAGGGATATAACAGAGGATGGAGGCGGTTCGGGGATTGAGGCCGGCCATGGGATCGGACGCGGCTGGCGAGGGCGGCGGCGCGGCGGCGTCGACCGGCTGTTTGGAGCCGCACCCCGAGCAGTAGGGGGCGACCCCCACCTGGTTTCCGCATTGGCTGCAAAAAGGCATCTGCTCTTACATACGCTATTCCTTTTGAGAGGGTTCCGGCAACCAAAAGCGCATCTTTTGGGAAAAGTTGCCGCGGACGCCTGTAGCGGGGCACAATCTACCTATGCGAACGCTGTGTGTGGGCATTCTCCTGGTGGCGTCGGCGGCGGTACTGCCGGCGGCCAAGAATCTGGAAGTATACTCGATCGACGTGGAAGGGGGGCAAGCGACGCTGATCGTATCCCCGTCGGGCGAATCGATGGTTGTGGACACCGGGTGGGGCGGGCACAATAAGCGCGATGCGGAGCGCATCGCCGCGGCGGCCAAGATGGCGGGGGTGAAGAAGATCGACTACCTGGTGATCACGCACTATCATTCCGACCATGTAGGCGGAGTGGCGCAACTGGCGGAGAAAATGCCGATTCGTAACTTCGTGGATCACGGCGCCAGCGTGGAGGACAGCAAGCAGGCGCAAGTGCTGTTCAACGAGTACGCGGCATTCCGGGCGAAGGGGAATCATATCGAGGTGAAGCCGGGCGATACGATTCCGATCAAGGGAATCGAGGTCAAGGTGATCTCGGCGGGAGGGAAGGTGATCGATGCGCCGTTGGCGGGGGCGGGGCAGGCGGGGGCGGGGTGCGCGGGATTCAAGATGCACGACGCCGACCCCTCGGAGAATGCGCAATCCGTAGGTTTGCTGATCACCTACGGCAGTTTCCGCATGATCGATATGGGCGACCTGACGTGGAACAAGGAAAAGGATCTGGTGTGTCCGGTGAACAAGGTCGGGAAGGTGGATCTGTATCTGGTGTCGCACCACGGGATGGATATGAGCGGGTCGCCCGAGTGGGTGCACGCGCTAGGGCCGAAGGTGGCGCTGATGAACAACGGCGCGAGGAAGGGCGGGTCGCCGGAAGCCTGGCAGACGATCCACGACACGCCGGGCACACCGGACGTGTGGCAATTGCACTATTCGGTGAGCGGCGGCAAGGAGCACAATTCGGGCGACCCGTTTATCGCCAATGTGGACGAGATCTGCGAAGGCAAGTGGATTCGGGTGGACGCGCAGAAGGACGGGAGTTTCAAGCTGTACAACAGCAGGAATAAGTACGAGAAGGCGTATCGGTAGGGCCTACATCGGGAACAGGCCCACGATGGAGGCGAAGAGGGCGGCGGCGGCCAGGAAGGTGCCGAACGGGAGTTCGTAGCTGGCCGGGTCCCTGCCGGTTAGCTTGATGTAGCTGTAGCCGATGACCGCGCCGCCCATCGATCCCAGGAGCAGGGTCTGCAAGGCGCCGAACAAACCGAGAAAGCTGCCCACCATGGCGACCAGCTTGACGTCGCCGAGGCCAAGCCCTTCGCGATGCCGGATCTTGAGATAGAGCCAGCCGGCGAGCCACAGGAAGAACGTGGGGAGGATCGCGCTGAAGGCCGATTCCGCGGGTGAGCGCAGCCAGTTCGGGAGTTCGGAACGGGTGGCCAGAGAATAAAACAAGACGAAGAAATTGGGCTCGGCCATGGGGACGAAGGCGGAAAAAATCAGGCCGAGGGCGGTTCCCCCCAGAGTGAATTCGTCGGGCAGGATGCGCTTTTCCAGATCGCAGAAGATGAGGGCGACGGCGAGGGCGGAGAAGACGCACATCTTGAGCGCGGGAAGCGTGGGGCCGAGCCGGCCCACCTGATAGAAGAAGAGCACCGCGGTGAGGAACTCGACCAGCGGATAGCGCCAGGAAATTTTGGCGTGGCAACGCCGGCAGCGTCCGCCGAGCAGCAGGTAGCTGACCAGCGGGATGTTGTCGTACCAGGCGATTGGCTTGCGGCAGCGCACGCAATGGGAGCGCGGTTTGACGACACTGCGGTTGCGCGGCCAACGGTGAATGCACACGTTGAGAAAGCTGCCGATGAGGAGGCCGAAGAGGAGGGCGATGA
>JADGNS010000722.1 GCA_017883355.1 Candidatus Solibacter sp. | reverse complement strand
TGCTGTCCACGGTGATCGGGTAGGTCGCCGATTTGCAGCAGGGGACAGTGACCACGAGGGTCCCGGTGCCGTCGGAGTTGATGGTCACGGCGCTGAACTTGGACTGCCACTGCCCGGCGAAAGCGTGGTTGCTCGTTTTGGTGGGCGGCGCGGCCGCGGCGGCGAGGTCGAGTGTCACGACAGCAGGGTCGGAATCCACTACGGCTCTGCCCAGCTCCTCTCCCACCGTTTCCCAGATGTTCAGGGCCGCCTTCCCTAACTCTAAGACTTTCAAGGCCTTCGCGACTTTGCCGAGCAGGTTGACCTTCCCGGCCGCCGCTTCCACTCGCTTGTTGAAGCTTGCGTCCGATTGGACGACTGATACTGGGACGTCCAACTGAGCGGCGACGAACTGCTGCGCGACGGCGATCGCTTTGTTGGGGTCGGCGAGCGTCTCCGCGCACTTGAAAAGGGCTACACCGAGATTCTTGACCGCGTCGACGCTGTCAGGGATGACACCGGACACAATCTCGGACTTCAGGCCCGCGCAGCCCGCGACGTTAATTATCGCCGGCAAGAGCGCCATCGAGTGCTGCTCGTCGGCCAGGCCGGCCAGCTGCACAACGAGTTCGGAGAGCAGCGCCAGATTGGTCATCGTGGGGATAATCTGCACCTCTCGCGCCTGCTCCGGTTGGGTGAACCCGATGCGTAGCTCCGTACCAGGCGGGAGCAAAACGACGTCTCCTCCAGCCACCGTCCGAACGAGGCTGCGGACCGCCTCGGGTTGACCCTCGACATCGGCACATGCGACGCCATCCGGGATCTCGATCTGTTGGACGATCACTCGATTGTTCTTTATCCGGAGCTCGGCGCGACTCACCACGTCAGACTGGTTGGTGTCTACGCAGCTAAGCAGGATGTCCAGCTGCGGCTTCGTGAGGTCCGCCCACTCTGGCGCCGATTACGGTGGGCTCTAATGGCACGTTCAAGCTTCCGGCGGATATCAATCCGAAGTTACGGCCGACCACGATTACTCTGCCTCAGGTCTACCAGTACAACCTGGCGATTCAACACCAGGTAACCAACAAAGTGGCGTTTACGGCAGCCTATGTGGGTAACATGAACCGCCATGGATTCATGGGGACGAGCAACACCATCAATCCGAACGCGCCGGTATTCGTGGCGGGAGTGAGCAACACCAACATCGACCGCCCGTACTTCAGCAAATTTGGCTGGACGAACGACCTATCCTACTACTGCGACTGCTCCAACGAGCACTATAACTCGTTCCAGGGCACGGTCAAGATCAACGCCCTGCAAGGCTGGACGATGCAGGGGAGTTATACTTATCAGCGTCAATTTGGCGACGGCTGGGGTTATGACTCCAACTATTACTTCCTCTACGACCGGGCCGGCGGCCAGGGCTACAGCAACACGCTTCCCCGCCAGCAGTGGACGTTCGCGCAAACCTTCGACGTCCCGTTCGGCCACGGACGGAAATTCGGGGCTACCACCAGCAAGGGCGTAGATTACGCGCTCGGCGGGTGGACCATCAGCGCCATCACGACCTATTACAGTGGGTTCCCCTTCTCGCCGTCACTGGAAAACTACGGCGCTCAAGGGGGCCAGCCCAACGTAGGCCCCAGCGGCCGGCCTAACCTTGGAACCGCCGATCCCTATGCGGGAGCGCAGGGGAACCGGAACCAATGGTTCGTGGGCGGCATTGGAGGCGCGTTCCTGATTCCGAGCGCCAACACCTTCGGAACCTATCCGATCAACACGCTGTACGGACCGCATTTCATCCAGAACGATCTGACGCTGGCCAAGACGTTCAAAATGACGGAGCGGGTGGGATTGACGTTTAAGGCCGATGCCCAGAATGCCTTCAACCATACCAACCTCGGGGGGCCGAACGGCGACGTCCAAAGCCCGAACGCGGGTCAGATTACAGGAACTGCCCCCGGTGGAACCATGCGCCGGTTGCAGTTCTCGGGTACCATCAGGTTCTGAGTAAGCATCTCTCTAATAATCGCTCCTTCACGGTTTCGGCTCGAATTCGAGCAATGACCGTGAGGGAGCGGTTTGTTGTTTGCGGGCTAAGTATTTGCTGCATGCCGCTGGCCGGGCAGACGGTGACTTACTCGAAGCAAATCGCACCAATTCTGTTCGGCCGCTGTGCGCCGTGCCATCACCCCGGGGAAGCGGCGCCGTTTCCGTTGCTCACCTATGGCGACGCGCGCAAACATGGCGGGCAGATCGCCCAGGTGACGGAACGACGCTACATGCCACCGTGGCTGCCGGAGCCGGGCCATGGCGATTTCGCGGGCTCGCTGCGATTGAGCGACGAGCAGATCGGACTGTTGGCCCGCTGGGTTCGCGAAGGTATGGCGGAGGGCGATCCGGCCGACTTACCGCGAGCACCCCAATTCGTAACAGGGTGGCAACTGGGAACGCCCGATCTTATCGTCCGGATGAGCCAGCCCTACCATTTGACCGCAACCCCGGGAGATGTCTTTCGAAACTTCGTGATGCCGGTCGGCCTGAAAGAAACGAAGTACATCCGCGCATTCGAGTTGCGCCCGGGGAATAAGCGAGTGGTGCACCATGCGAACATGATCGTCGACCGCTCGCGCCTGCTGCGGCGGCGCGATGGACAGGATGGGCAGCCGGGGTTCGCCGGCATGGATGTGGAAACGGAAGTGACCGGCGAGTTCGATCCGGACTCGCATTTCCTGTTCTGGAAGCCCGGCTCTCCGGCACAGGAGGAACCGGCGGACATGGCGTGGCGGCTCGATCCAGGTTCGGACCTGATCCTGAATCTGCATCTACAGCCCTCGGGCAAGCCTGAGATAGTGGACGCCGAGGTAGGGCTGTATTTCGCCAGGCAAGCCCCGGCGCGGCACCCGATGTTACTGCAACTGGAACACGACGGCGCGATCGATATTCCCGCGCGAAGCCGGAGCTTTGCCGTTACGGACCATCTGAAACTTCCGGTCGCGGTGAGCCTGCTGGCCATCTATCCGCATGCGCATTACCTGGGAAAACAAGTGGAAGCGTGGGCCGAGCTTCCGGACGGCGCGCGGCGGCCGCTGCTGAAGATCGACCAGTGGGACATTAACTGGCAGGCCACGTTCACCTATCGACAACCCGTCCGGCTGCCGGCGGGAACGACGGTCGCCATGCGGATCGGTTACGACAACAGCGAGGAGAATCCGCGCAACCCCAGCCATCCACCGAAGAGGGTCCGGACAGGCAATCGCAGCCAGGACGAGATGGGGCACGTCTGGCTGCAGGTGTTACCGGAGGTTCAGGGCGCGGAGGCTCAAGGCCAGGACGATCCGCGGCTGGTTCTGCAGCAGGCGCTGATGCGGCGCAGGATCGAGAAGTATCCGGCGGATTTCGTGGCGCACTTCAATCTCGGCGCCGCGCTGCAGGGGCTTGGCCACCCTGAGGAGGCGCTGCCGTATCTGGCGGAAGCCGTGCGAATCCGGCCTCTGAACGCCACGGCGAGGAATAACCTGGCGGCGGCGCTGTTCGCGGCCGAACGGTTCGACGCCGCCGCCAAGGAGTTTCGCGAAGCGCTGGCGCTCGATTCCGGCTACCAGAACGCCCGGTACAATCTGGCGCGCACGCTCGCGGCAAAGGGCGACAACGCGGGCGCCCTGACCGAATTGAAGGCCTATCTGGCTGTCAACGCGGACGATGGGGAGGCCCACGAATTTACCGGACGCCTCCTGGGATCGCTGGGGAACTTCGCCGAGGCGCTGCCTCACTTCCGCAGGGCTGCCGAACTCGAGCCGGACAACGCCGGGTATCTGACAAATCTGGGCGCGGCGCTGGCGTCGGCCGGCGATCTGG
>JADGNS010000721.1 GCA_017883355.1 Candidatus Solibacter sp. | reverse complement strand
ACTGGAAAGATGCTGAAAAACCTATTTAAGCCGCTGATAAACGCAGATTAACGCGGGCTGGATATCCCCTTGACTCAGCCGACCCCTACAGGTTGTGGTGCCTTACTGATGGACGTGACCATCGAATCGTAGGTTTTCGGTGACGTGTTGACGGCCTGTTGCATGAGCCGATAGAAGAGCTTGCCGCGGCTCTTGGACTTCCTGCGATTGAAGCGAAACGTGAATTCGTCCAGGTAGTAGGGCAGGTAGTAGTATGCCACCGCGCCCTGGTGTGTACCAAGCAACCACCGCTTCAACAGCGACACCACCCGATGGACGCGCGGCATCAACTGGGAGGCCTCTTCCTTCTGCTTCCCGACCTTCGTAATCTCCCGCTGATAGCCCTTCTTCTCCAAGCCCGCATAACCAGACCAGCCGTCGGTATGGATGACGCTGCCGGGCTCAATGCAGTCCACCACGAAAGCGTGCAGGTTGTCAGCCGAGCAGTCTGGGATCATCCGCATTCTGATCCGGCCAATGCCCGGCCCGTCGACTTGGGCGGCGATTACAACCCAAGCCTTTGTCATGGTTTGCCTGCCTGAGACTCCTTCTTCCAGGCCACCCACCAGAGTCTCGTCTACTTCGACCCAACCGCTCAACCGATCCCGGTCCGGTCGAATCATCGCGCGTCTCAATTTGTGCAGCCACGTCCACGCCGTCTCATAACTGGACAAGCCGAGCACGCGCTGCAACCCCAGGGCGCTGGCTCCGTTCTTCTGACTCGTCACATACCACATGGCGCGAAACCACATCACCAAAGGCTTGCGCGTGTCCTGAAAAATCGTACCCGCTGTGGCCGACGTCTGACGTCGGCAGGCGCAGCACTGAAACAAGGTGTTACGAACCAAAACCGCCTTTGGCCCCTGACAATGCGGACATCGAAATCCGTCGGGCCATCGCATGCTCACCAAGTAGGCCCTACACTCTTCTTCCGTCGAGAATCGACTCTCGAACTCCTGGATCGTGCGCGGATAGTCCTCCACTCCTAAAATCTATATGTTGGGGTCGGCTGAGTCAAGGGGATATCCAGCTAGCGCAGTCCCTCAAGAACAGATTGATGAGGTTTTGATATGGCATCCCCAATTCGCCCGCCATTTCCTTGAAGTAGTTCACGGCCATAGTGTCAAGCCGAATGGTGATCTGGCGCTTGAGTTGATTGGCGTACGGGTTCTTGCGGGACTGGGAAAAATCGTATTCACTTCTCATCGGAGCCTCCAATACAGTGCTTTGCCGGCGTTGTCTTCGATTGGTTGCTTGCTCATTCCACCACCTCCACGCGGGTCACGATCTCTTCGCGCGGCACCAACGCCGGCCAGTAGGCGACAATCTCGCGCACCGCGGGGCGGCCTTCGCCGAAGCCGGTGGCGCCGGGAGGACCGTTGAGCACCAGCGGAATCAATTCGCGCGTGAAGCGGTCCACCGCCTTTTTGTCCGCCCCGCGCACGCCGATGCGCAACTGCACCTCGGGCGGGTCCGGATTCGGCGGCGCCAGCAGCCCGTGGCAGGCATTGACGCCGAAATACTCGGTGTGAATCTCATCGAAGGCGAGCCCGAGATGGCGCAGGCGCTGGCGCACGATCGCGTCGGCGGCGCGCGCCTTCTCCAGCGCCTGCGGCCACGAATAGACCAGCGTGCCGATGGCCTTCCAACCGTTGGCGTAGCTGATGGAGAGCTTCAGCGAGGGTGGCCGGGGGCCGCCGCGAATGCCGGTGACGCGCACGCGATTGTCGCCGTCGGGCGCCAGGCGGACGCTGGTGAAATCGGCGACGCAATCCGGCGTGATGTAGTTCTTCGGGTCGCCGAGTTCGTAGAGCAACTGCTCCTTCACCGAATCCACCGTCACCCGTCCCCCGGCGGCGGCGTGTTTGGTCACGCAGAAGGTTCCATCCGGCTCGGCTTCGACGATGGGGTAGCCGATGTTGGCCATGTCGGGGATGCTTTGCCAATCCACCTGGCAATTGCCGCCGGTACACTGCGCGCCGCACTCGATGATGTGACCGGCGATGGTACCGCTGGCGAGCTTGTCGTAGTCATCCTCGGCCCAGCCGAAGCGATGGACCATGGGCGCCAGCGTAAGCGCGGTATCGGTGGAGCGGCCGGCAATCACCACGTGGGCGCCGGTGGCCAGGGCCTGCGCCATGGGGAACGCACCGATGTAGGCGTTGGCGCTCTGCAAGCGCTCGCGGATTTTGGCCAGCGGCTCGCCGGTATCCATGTCGCGCAGTTCGTAGCCTTTTTCGAGGAACTCGCCGATGCGCGGATAGACGTCGTCGCCGAGCACGACGGCCACCTTCAATCCGGGGGCGAGGCGCACCACTTCGCGGGCACAGGCCAGCGGGTTGACGCCGCCGGCATTGGCGATCACGGTGACGCCGCGCTGGCGGATTTGCGGCGCGATGCGCGCCACGAGCGGCGGGAAATCGCGCGCGTAACCGAGCCGCGGGTCGGCCTGCTTCTGTTTTTGCAGGATCGACATGGTGACCTCGGCCAGGTAGTCCAGCGCGAGATAGTCGAGCGGGCCCTGGTCGACGAGGCGCACCGGCGCTTCCAGCCAGTCGCCCCAGAAGCCTTGGCCGTTGGCGATGCGGATCATGATCGCTCCATCATGCCCGCTCCCATGCTTGAGAGGGGGCGGGCGCGGGGCTGGGGTGCTGCATGGATGCCTCCAGGGCAAAGGAAAGGATGCCGCGAGTTTCCAGCGGATCGATGACGGCGTCGCAGTGGCCGCGGGCGGCGGCGTAGCGCACATCGAGCCAGCGCTCGTAATCGCCGCGCGTGCGCTCCACCTGCTCGCGCAGATCTTCGGGCAGCGGACCGCCCTTGTGCTTCTCCAACTCGGCCGCGTAGAGCGCGACGACGGCCGAATCGCCCTCCATGACACCGATGCGCGCGGTGGGCCAACTGAAGGTGAAGTGCGGATCGAAGCCCTGGCCCGCCATGGCGTAGTAGCCGGCGCCGCTCGCGTGATTGAGCGTCACCACGATTTTAGGCACGGTGGCGCAGCTCATGGTCTCCACCATTTCGGCGCCGGCGCGGATGATGCCCTCGCGCTCCGCATCCGGCCCCACCATGAAGCCGGAAACATCCTGCAGATACACCAGCGGCGTGCCGAGGCGTTCGGCGGCTTCCACGAAGTACGCCACCTTGCGCGCGGACTCGGCGTAGACGATGCCGCCGATGCGGGGCCGTCCCTGGGCTTTCAGGAACCCCCGCCGGTTGGCGACAATGGCGACCGGGCGGCCTTCGAGGCGCGCGTTGGCGCACAGCATCTCGGGAGCGTATTCCGGCTGGAACTCGCTATAGTCGGCGGCATCGAAGATGCGCAAGAGGACGTCTTCGATCTCGTAGGGCATGCGATGGTCGGCGGGCAGCACGCCGTGCAATTGCGAGGCGTCGCGCGCCGGCGCCGTGGCGTCTGCGGGGGCACCCGGCGCGGCGGGCAGTTGGCGAAAACGCTGGCGGATGCGCGCCAGGCAATCGGCGTCGTCCTTCGCCATATAGTGCGCCACGCCGCTCACGGTGGTGTGCATGCGTGCGCCACCGAGCGGCTCGGAGCCGATCACCTGGCCGGTGGCGCCCTTCACCAGGTTGGGCCCGCCGAGCCCCATGAAACTGGTGCCTTCCACCATAATGATGCAATCGCTGAGCGCGGGCAGGTAGGCGCCGCCCGCGATGCACGGCCCCATCACGGCGGCAATTTGCGGGATGCGCAGTTTGCGGCGCATCAGCGAATTGTAGAGGAAGATGCGGCCGGCGCCGTACTGTCCGGGAAAGATGCCGTCCTGGTAGGGCAGGTTGAC
>JADGNS010000720.1 GCA_017883355.1 Candidatus Solibacter sp. | reverse complement strand
CAATTCGAACGTGCGGTAGTGGGCGCCGGCGGAGACCGGCGAATCGATCATGGTGGTCAGCGAAGCCGGTTGGAACTCGATCTGGTTACCGCTTTCCCTTTGGATAGGGAGCGCGGTGCCGTAGCGCCAGGAGGTGGGCACGGTCAGCGTGGCCTGATACTGGAAGGCGTCGGGTTGCGAGTCCTTGGGATAAAGCAGCACTTGATTCCAGTTCAGGACCGCCAGTTCCGAAGTGGTGGAAGCACCGCTGGTGAAGCCGCCGGATTCCGGGGGCGAGATAAAATCGAAGGCCACCTCGAGCGTGGCGGCGCCTGCCGGCACCTCCAGGTGGAAGGCGTACATGTTGTCGCTGTCGCGCCGCCAGGGAACGCTCTTGCCGCCGGCCTGGATCTTGAGGCCCACCAGGTTGGCGATGGGGCCTGTGGGACCGTGCTCGCCGGGAATCCATTCGGGATACATCAGCGTCATGGCGCCTGGTTTGGCGGGCATGGACATTTGCACGTGGAAGAGGCGCCGCGCGGCGTCGGTGGCGTCCACCTTCAGTTTGACCGGGGTTTGCGCGTGCAGCGGCAGAGAGAGCAGCGAGAAGACAGCAAGGGCATAGATACGCATTCCTTCGATTCTATCAACGCCCTCGCACGCAGCGGCGTCAGGTGTTATGGGTAAACTATGAGAATCCTCCTGCTTGCGGGAATCCTGAGCAGCGCGGCCGCCGCGCAGAGCCTGACCGATCCGCCGCCGATCGTGCAACTCGTGCGCAAACCGGGCACCGGCGGCGCTTCGCTGAAACCGTATGCCAATGCCGGGGCGGCGATCAATGTGGTGGGGATGGCCTCGGTGACCGGGCTGCCCGAAACCTGGCTGGTGGAAGGGCACTACTCGTTTGCCAGCGTGGAGGATCTGGACCAGAGGATCAGCGCGCTGGCCCCGGTACGGGCGTTCAGCGACGCGAGCGACCCTTTGCAGGACGACGTGCTGGCGCCTTCGCGCACCATGCTCGCCCTCTACCGGCCCAACTGGAGCTATCGCCCCGACCAGGCGATCCGCATGTTTCCGCGGGCCCGCTATTTCCAGATTTCCCTCTACCGCATACGGCCCGGCACGGAGGCCGAGTTCGGCGAGCTGATCCGCTTGCGGCGTGCCACGGCGGATGTCATCAATCTGGATCGCCCGGACCTGGCCTACCAGGTGATCTCCGGCGCCCCCGCGGGGACGTTCGTCTTCCTCTCGCCCATAGCTTCGCTGCGCAATTTCGATGACGGGGTGAATTCGGTGCCGGTGTTTGCCGAGGGGCTGGCCAACGCCAAGGCAAAGGAGGGGAGTAAGATTGCCTCCGATACGGAGATCAGCCGGGAGCACTTACTATTTCGTGTGGAGCCGCGGATAAGTTACGTGTCCAACGATTTCGCCGATGTGGACCCGGACTTCTGGCGGGGTAAGGCGAAGTAGGAGAACGCGGAAGCACAAGCATGATGGCCGCCGATGAACGCGGATGAACACGGATAACACATTCTTTGCTCATCGGCGTTCATCCGCGTTCATCGGCGGCTAAATGTTCTTACTGGCTATGAGTTTCCGCGGCCGCCCCAAGAGGGTATAGCTGTGCCCGGAGGTGCTGCCGAGGTTGCCGGCTCTTACTCCTGACTTCCAAACTGCTTCAGGTCTTCCGGGCCTTCCTGCAAAACGACCGGCTCTTTCCCTTGGACCAGTTCCCGGACCTGCTCCACGATATCCGGATTGGCCAAGGTGGTGATGTCCCCGGTGTTCATGCGGTTCGTAATGGCCGAAAGCACACGGCGCATGAGCTTGCCGGAGCGGGTCTTGGGCATATCCGGGACGATGTGGATGGCCTTCGGCCGGGCGATCTTGCCGATGATAGTTTCAATGGCTTTCGAGACCTTGTCGACGATCTCCTGGCTGGGTTTCAGGCCAGGCCGCAGGCAGATATAGACCTCCGGCACGCGACCCTTGATCTCGTCCACCGCGGGCACCACCGCAGCTTCGGCAACTTCCGGAACAGTCAGGCATGCGGATTCGATCTCTTTCGTCCCCAGCCGGTGACCGGCCACGTTGATCACATCATCCACTCTGCCCAGAATGCGGAAATACCCGTCCGCGGCCAGCAACGCCGCGTCACAGGCAAAATAGGGCCAGTCACGCCAATCCTTGCTCTTGGGGTCCTTGCAATACTTGTCGTAGTACACATCGACGAAGCGCTTATGATCATTCCAGATGGTCTGCATGATCCCCGGCCAGGGATTGCGAATGCAGATATTGCCGGCCTTCCCCGATCCGGCAGGGACTTCCTGGCGCATCTCGTCGTAGATGATCGGATAGATTCCAGGCACACCAGGGCCGGCACTCCCGGGCTTCATGGGATCCAGCGCGGGCTTGGTACTACACAGGAATCCTCCGTTTTCCGTCTGCCACCAGGTATCCACAATCACTGCCTGGCGCTTGCCGACGGTGTTGTAATACCACCTCCAGACCTCCGGCTCGATGGGTTCTCCGACGGTGGTCATGTGCTTGAAGTGAATGTCGTACTTGGTTGGTTCATCGACTCCGGCCTTGCGGAGCATGCGAATCGCCGTGGGTGATGTGTGGAAGATGTTGACGGCCAGGCGCTCGGCAATCTTCCAAGGCCGTCCCGCATCGGGGTAAGTGGGGACACCTTCATAAATGACACTGGTGGCGGCCAGAGCCAAAGGTCCGTAAACAATGTAGGAGTGACCGGTGATCCAACCGATGTCGGCCATGCACCAGTACACGTCCTCGGGATGGATGTCCTGAATGTACTTAGACGTGCCCGTCACATAAGCCAGGTATCCGCCGGTACGGTGCTGGCATCCCTTGGGTTTCCCGGTGCTGCCGCTGGTGTACATGAGGAAGAGCGGGGCTTCCGCATCCATGGACACGGGATCCACTCTTTTCCCGCTGAACTTCCGCAGTTCGTCGTCCACGAAGTAGTCGCGGCCCTCCACCATGGGCCAAGCGGAGGCATACTGGCCCGCGTGCCGTCTCCAGACCAGGACCTTGTCCACGGTATGGCCTTCCTGCGCGGCGATGGCAACGGCGATATCCGCGCCGGCCTTGTGGTCCATGATCTTACCGTTGCGATAGTAGCCATCGATGGTGATGAGGACCCGGCTGCCGGAATCGGCAATTCGCGTTCCACAGGCCTCGCCGCTGAAACCGCCGAATACCACCGAGTGGATGACCCCCAATCGGGCGCACGCCAGCATGGTGATGGGCAACTCGGCGAGCATGGGCATGTGAATGGTGACGCGGTCTCCCGCTTTCAGCCCGGCAAAATCGCGAAGCAGCGCCGCCATCTCATTCACCCTGACGTACAGTTCCTGATACGTAATCGTTATGGGCGCTTCGGCTTCCAGTTCCGGCACACAGATCAGGGCGGCCTTGTTCTTGTACTTGGCCAGATGCCGGTCGACGCAGTTATAACAGGCGTTGATCTTTCCGCCGACAAACCACTTCCAGAAGGGGGGTTCACTGGTGTCGAGCGTGGTGTGCCAGTGCTCGTCCCAGGTCAGCATCTCCGCGTATTCCTGAAAGCAATCCGGGAAATTCTCCTCACTGAATCGTTTGTTTACATCAGGATCGACCAGATTCGCCTGGCTGATGAATTTAGCGGGAGGATAGTACAATTCCTCCTCCCCCCAATGGACTGCAATCTGGGCTTCGGTGGTCTCACGCACCACCATAGGATCTTTACGATTATCCGTCATGTCAATTCACCTTTCATGTCTCTGAAATTATGTTTATGCTGCGCTCACTCTCACCGGCCGCTTGGCCAGCATTTCGCATATCAGGGCTATCGCGGCCAGCA
>JADGNS010000719.1 GCA_017883355.1 Candidatus Solibacter sp. | reverse complement strand
GCGAGGCGGGCGACCTGAGCATCCTGCTGCGCAAGGACACGCGTTACCTGGCCGACGGGCAACTGGTGGACGCCGGCTCGCTGAAGCCCAACATGCGGGGTTTTGTGCGGGCGGGCAAGGATCTCTACAACGACGTGGAAGCCTACCAGGTGATCTGGGGCACGATTCTGACTCCTCGCTGAGGTCAAGAGTCCGAGCTTCGGATGGACAAGCCGGAGGCTTATCCCCCTCAGCGGGCCAGCGCGAGGGCCAGCAGGAGGGCGCGTTGCGTGCCGCTCCAGGACTCCGCGGCATCGAAGGTTTCGTCGAGCGAATGCGCCGCGGTGCCCGATCCGCCGCCGCCGATGGTGATGGCGGGAATCTGCAGATTCATGGGCACATTGGAATCGGTGGAACCTTCGTGGAGCGCTTCCTCGATCCGCAGGGCGCGGGAAACCGCGATGGCAGTCTGCACGATGGGGCTGTCCCTGGCGGTTTGGCCGGCCGGGCGCACGCCGACCAGTTCGGCGGAGGCGGAGACCGGGCCGCGATTGTTCCAGCGGGTGTTCTCCTCGGCGACGGCCTGGCGGATGGCGGCATTGAAGCGGGTATCGAGATCCTTCAGCGCGGCGGGGTCGGCGGACCGCATATCCACTTCCATCCAGGCTTCGAAGGGAATGGCGTTGATGGAGGTGCCGCCGCCGATGCGTCCCACGTTGAACGTGGTCTTGGGCTGGCGCGGGACTTCGAGGGCATCGATTTTGGCGATGGCGCGGCCCATGGCCTGTATGGGGTTGGCCATGCCGAACGCGCCGTAGCTGTGGCCGCCGGGACCTTTGAACGTCACCTTGTAGCGGTTGCTGCCCACGCCGATGTGGGTAATGCCGAGACCGGTGCCGTCCACCGAGACGAACTTATCGATCTGGCCTTTGAGAGTGTCGAAGAAGAGGCTCTTCATGCCGCGCAGGTCGCCCAGCCCTTCCTCGCCGACATCGGCGACGAAGGTGATGGTGCCTGGGGTTTCGACGTGAGCCTCGTTGAGGGCACCGATGACGGCGAGCATGACCGCAAGGCCGCGGCAATCGTCGCCAATGCCCGGGCCTTTGAGGATATCGCCCTGGCGGGTGACTTTGACGTGGGTGCCTTCCGGGAAGACGGTGTCGAGATGGGCGGCGAATACCAGATTGGGGCGCGCGGCCTTGCCGGGGCGGACGCCGATCACGTTGCCGGCCGGGTCGACGCGCACGTCGCGCAGGCCGAGTTCCTGGAAGAGGCGCTGCAACTCCCGTCCGCGGACAGTTTCCTGGAAGGGCGGCGCGGGGATTTCGCAGAGGCGGGCCTGAAGGTCGAGCGTGCGCGGCTCGTTGCGTTTGGCCGCTTCCAGGGCGGCGCGCACGGTGGCGTCGTTGTTCAGTTCGGAGGGCGTTTGGCCCAGGCAAAGTCCCGCCGCCAGGAGCAGGAGGGGATATCGAAACGTCATGTTTCAGAGTGGCATAAGTTGCGCAAGCGGCGCGGCGTCCGGGCTCCGCTCGGATGGATAAGGCAGAGCCTTATCCCACCAGGTCGCCGGTCATGACCGTTACCGCCTGCCCTCCGAGCAGCACACGGTCGCCCTGTACGCGCACCTTCACTACGCCGCCGCGCGGCGAAGCTTGGAACGCCGTCAATTCGCTCTTGCCCAGGATGCCGGCCCAATAGGGGCCGAGCGCGGTGTGCGCGGAGCCGGTCACCGGGTCTTCATCGACGCCGGCGCCGGGGGCGAAAAAGCGCGACACGAAATCGAACTCCGCGCTCGACGACCGCGCCGTCACGATCACGCCGCGCACCGGCACTTTGCGCAGCGTGGAGTGGTCCGGCGAGAGGGCGCGTACCGTCGCCTCCGAATCCACTTCGACGAGGTAATCGAACGCGTTCTTGCCCACAAACTTCGCCCCGGCGACAC
Organism: Candidatus Solibacter sp.; assembly: GCA_017883355.1. Classification (GTDB taxonomy): domain Bacteria; phylum Acidobacteriota; class Terriglobia; order Bryobacterales; family Bryobacteraceae; genus Solibacter. Next base: position 1,926 of record JADGNS010000719.1, on the reverse strand, counting down.
CCAACGCGGGCAGCAGGTCGGCGGGCGCATCGGCCGGCACGGCGATCTTGGCGGGGAAATCCATCTCGATCCACTCGCCGCGCCGGTCGGCGGTCAGCAGGCCGCTGCGCGTCTGGAAGCGTGCCTGGCGCCCCTCCGGCAGGTGGCCGTCCTGCCACAGCACGTGCGCGCTGGCCAGGGTGGCGTGGCCGCAGAGATCCACCTCTACGGCAGGGGTGAACCAACGCAGATTGTAGCCATCGTCGCACGCGATCAGGAAGGCGGTCTCCGAAAGGTTCATTTCGCGCGCCACATCGCGCATCCATTGTTCCGGGGGCGCCTCGCGGAGGACGCACACCGCCGCGGGATTGCCGGCAAACGGACGGAGCGTGAAAGCATCGACCTGGACGATTCGAATGGCCATAACCTTGCAGGTTAGCATTTTCGAAACTATACCAGCCATGCTGGAGTCCAAGTATCAAATGCTCTCACGGTTCGCCAGGATATTCCTCGCCGTGGGCCTGCTGGTGGCCCTATGGGGCCTGAGCACGGCGCGGCGCCCGGACGGCCAGGTGTGGGTCCATCCATTGGACACGCATCCCGGGCCCGTTCGGATCCTGCGCTTCTATGCCAGCGTGGGAATCCTGACGCCAGGACAGACGGCACAGCTCTGCTATTCCGTGGAGAACGCCAGATTAGTGCGCATTTCGCCGATGCAGAGTGCCTGGCCGGCGCAGGATCGCTGCTTCGACGTAGTGCCCGAGCATACCACCCACTACACGCTGCTGGCCGAAGGGTTCGATGGCACCGTGGCCGTGCGCTCCTTTACGCTCGCGGTGCAGGGCCCGCCCGCCACCCGGCCGAACGGGATTCAGTATGCCGTGCGGCGCAGAATCACCACCCGCACCCACAGCCCCACCAGTTCGTAGAGCGTGGTGGCCAGCGATTGCAGGCGGAAGAACTGAGATCTTCCGTACAACCGCGCGTAATGGTGGACGCCGGTTTCCACTACCTCGCAGCCCGTCATCTCCAGCTTGCGCACCAATTCCACGCAGATGGTGCCGCTGGTGGAAGTGAGATGGATGCGCTCCAACAGGGCGCGCCGGATCAGGCGGTAATCGCAATCGATATCGCGGATCCGGATGCGAAAGAGGAGCCGCGCGCAGAAGTTGTAGGTCTTGCCGATCCAGATGCGGTGCGCGGGGTCGTTTCGTTCCAGCTTGTAGCCGTTGACCAGGCCGGTATCGGGGCCGACCAGATCCAGCAGGCGCGGCAGTTCGCCGACATCGTATTGGCTGTCGCCATCGGTATAGAAGACGAATTCCTTGGTGGCCGCCTCGAACCCGCTGCGCAGCGCGCCACCATAGCCGCGATTGCGTGGGTGCGTGACCACGCGCAGGCGGGCGCCGTAGGGGCCGCGCAATTGTTCCAGCACGGCGGCCGTGTCATCGTAGCTGCCGTCGTTGACCACGATGACTTCGTAGTCCACCACGTGGGCTTCGAGCGCGGCGAATGTCTTGGCGAGCAACCCGGGCAGCGACGGCGCGTCGTTGTAGGCCGGAAAGAAGACGCTGAGCGATGGGAAACCGCGAGAAAGCCCCTTCACATCATCTTCTCCCCGATCAGCAGGAGCGATTGCCCCGTTGGGAGGGAATGTCCCGCGCCGAGCCATGCGGCCTCCAGGGCCAGCGGCGCGTACAGCAACCGGTCCAGCCACGGCGCCACGGGCTGCACGCCGCTCTCCACCGGTTTGCGCAGCAAGGGCTCCCACAGGCGAAATTTGAGGAGCGCAATGGGCATCAGCAGGGAGTTCGAGTAGGTGCAGCGCAAGACCCGGATGCCGGCGCCGGCAAACAGACCCGTGAATTGGCGGCGGGTGAAGCGCTGGCGTTCGTGAACGAACTCGGCATGGCGGCTGCGCAGCATGTCGAGCGCCGAGGTGCGCAC
>JADGNS010000718.1 GCA_017883355.1 Candidatus Solibacter sp. | reverse complement strand
GGGGGCGCGTGGGGCGGATACCTGCTAACCTTGAAGTATCATGTCGTCAATCAACGGAGACAAAGCACGCTTCCACCGGATTCAGAAAAGCAAGGTGGTGCGGCGCGAGCGCATGCGCGTGTTGCGCAAGAAACAGATCGCAGACGCAGCGGCGGCTCTCAAAGCTGTCGAGGTGTAGGCGCGTCATGACCAAGACAATCCGCTCTCCGTTCAATCACGAAGTGGGTGGGACGGTGGAGGGCTGTACCATTTTGGAAAAGCGCGTAGTGATTCCGCCGAACCCGGACGAACGCCGCCGCGGCGTGTACGACTATCTGGTGGATGTCCCGCCGCTCCCCGCGGGAGCGCGCACCGCGAAAGCTGCCGGTTCGCGGCCATCCAAAGCCGCCAAGCAGGCTCCGGCTCAGGCCCAGGGATCGGATGGCTTCACGCGAGCCACTCCGGACGAAATGGGCTCGGTGATCCGCCGCATCGGGGGAAGATAGCAGCCGCGCCTTACCGCGTGGCGCACCGTCTGTCCCACCTTACCCCAGAATCCCGAGCTTCTTCCCCACCTTCCGGAACACCTCCAGCGCCGTATCGAGTTCCGCTTTCGTGTGCGTCGACGCCACGATCGTGCGCACCCGCGCCTTCCCCTTGGCCACCGTGGGAAATCCGATGCCCGTCGCCAGCACGCCACCCTCGAACAACTCGCGCGACAGTTGGTGCGCCAGCGCCGCATCGCCCACGATCACCGGCGTGATCGGCGTCTCACTGATCCCCGTGTTGAATCCGGCGCCTCTCAGCCCCGCCTTGAAGTAGCGCGTATTCTCCCAAAGCTGTTCGATGCGCTCCGGCTCCTCCTCCAGCACGTCGAATGCAGCTAGACACGCGGCGGCCACGGCCGGTGGATGCGACGTCGAAAACAGAAACGGGCGCGCGCGGTGGTACAGGAACTCGATCAGATCGCGGCTGCCGCACACGTACCCGCCCAGCACCCCGATCGCCTTGGAGAGCGTCCCCACCTGAATGTGCACGCGTCCATCCAGGCCGAAGTGGTCGATGGTCCCGCGCCCGTTGCGTCCCAGCACGCCGGAGGAATGCGCATCGTCCACCATCATCATGGCGCCGTGGCGTTCGGCGGCCTCCACCAGGCCCGGCAGCGCGCCGATATCGCCATCCATGGAGAACACGCCGTCGGTGATCAGCAGCTTGCGGCCCGGCACGGAATCCAGTTCGCCCAGAATCTTCTCCGCGGCCGCCACGTCCTTGTGCGCGAACACGTGGATCTTGGCGCGCGAGAGGCGGCAGCCGTCGATGATGCTGGCGTGGTTCAGTTCGTCGCTGATAATGTGGTCTTCAGGAGTGAGGATCGCCGAGACGGTCCCTGCGTTGGCGGCAAAGCCGGACTGGAACACCACGCACGCTTCCACGTTCTTGAAAGCCGCGATGCGCTCCTCCAGTTGCATGTGGATACTCATCGTGCCGGAGATGGTGCGCACCGCGCCGCTCCCCACGCCGAATTTGCGAATCGCCTCCAGCGCCGCCTCCCGCAGTTTGGGATGCGTGGTCAGACCCAGATAATTGTTGGAAGCCAGGTTGATCACCTGTTTGCCGTCGAAGCGCGCTTCCGCCGCGCTCGCCGTTTGCAGAATTCGCAGCCGCTGGTAGGTGCCCTCCGCGCGCCACTGTTCCAACTGATCGTGAAGATAGGAAAGAGGATTCGACATGGAGTCTCCTGAAGTTCTTGCTTTTCTCTGCTTGCTTTTCTCTGCGCTTCCTCTGCGTTCTCTGCGTCTCTGCGTTGAATGGCCTTCCGCCAGCCCCTCAAAACTTCCTGTACTTGCCCCCAAAATGAAGCAGTGGCTCGCCCTCGCGCACCTGCGCGTGTACCATTTCGCCCACCAGAATATCGTGATCGCCCATGGGCACAATCCGGTGGACGGCGCATTCGATTGCCGCCAGCGCACCCGGCAGCAGAGGCACTCCCGTCTGGCCCGCGTGCCACACCACACCGTCGAACCGGTCGTGCCCCTTGCGCGCAAAGCGGTCCGAAAACGCCCGCTGGTCTTCCGCCAGGATATTGATTCCAAAGTGGCTTGCCGCGCGGAAATGGTGGATCGCGGAGACCGCGTGTCCCAGGCAGATGAGGATCAGCGGCGGGTCCAGCGATACCGAGGTAAAACTGCTCACCGTGAGCCCGTGCGGCGTGCCTTTGGCGTCCACCACGCTCGCGATGGTGACCCCCGTGGCAAATCGCCCGCAGGCCCGCCGGAATTCCTCGCTGGTCACCGGCGCGTGCTGGCCTGCGTACCTCTCGCTTGACATGGGAATAAATTCAATCTTATCATGTGGTTGACTGATGCGGGAATGAAGATCGTTCCGCGCCTGGACCTGGAGGCTGTTTTGATCAAGCTGGACATCATCAACGAAGTCGTCAATCGCACCGGCATCACCAAGACCAAAGCTGAAATGGCAGTCGAGACGGTCTTCGAATCCATGAAGAAAGCGCTCGAACAGGGCGACCGCATCGAATTGCGCGGCTTCGGAGTTTTTAATGTGAAACCTCGCAAAACCGGGATCGGACGCAATCCGCGCACCGGCGCGGAAGTTTCTATCCCGCCCGGCAAGGCCGTGCGTTTTAAGCCCGGCAAGGAGTTACAGACGCTGCAGTAGTGCCCGCTGCGCGCCGCGGTCCATCGTGTCACCCCAGGATTCTCCGTACCCCGACTCCGGCGAAATCGGTACGGGCGGCGCTTACGCGTTCGCTCCGCCTCGCACGCGCGAGCGCTATTGGCTGTACTCCCTTCTGTTTGCCTTCACCCTGGTGACCACTTGCATGGTGGGGGCCGTCATGCAGAACGATTTCGAACGCAACGTACCGTTCGAACTGGAGCGTAGCCTGGAGTTGTGGGGGTTCTTCTGGCGCCATCCTGCCGCCCTCCTCCAAGGCCTGCCCTATTCCCTCACCCTGCTGCTGATTCTGTTGGCCCACGAGTTTGGCCACTACCTGGCCTCCACCTTCCATCAGGTGGATTCCAGCCTTCCCTATTTTCTGCCCTCGCCGATTTTGGGAACCTTCGGCGCCTTCATCCGCATTCGTTCGCCCATCTACTCCCGCCGGGCGCTTTTCGATATTGGAATCGCCGGCCCCCTCGCCGGCTTCGTTTTTCTCCTCCCGGCGCTAGCCGTGGGCATCGCCTTCTCCAAGGTGATTCCGGGCATCGCGCACCAAGGCAGCCAGCACTTCGGCGTTCCCGTCTTGCAGTGGCTGCTGGAACACGCCATCTTCCCGGGGGCTGCATCGGCCGATATCTACCTGCACCCGGTGGCGCGCGCCGCCTGGGTGGGCATGTTCGCCACCGCCATGAATCTGCTGCCCATCGGCCAACTCGATGGCGGCCACATTCTATATTCCTTCTTTCCCTCACGCCATCGCGCAGTCAGCAGGGCGGCGTGTATCCTGATGCTCCCGCTGGGCATCTTCTGGCCCGCATGGTTCGTCTGGGCGATCATTCTGTGGCTGCTGGGCGGGCGCCATCCGGTGATCTGCGATGCCACCGAACTCGGCGCGGTCCGGCGCCAACTGGGCTGGCTGGCGCTCGCCATCTTTATCCTCTGCTTCACCTATCAGCCACTCGCCGACGGTGGCCTCTGATGAAGATCACCGCCACCATCATCACGCTCAACGAAGAACGCAATATCGCCCGCGCCATCGAAAGCCTCCGCTGCTGCGATGAGATTCTCATCCTCGATAGCGGCTCCACAGACCGCACCGTGGAACTCGCCGCCAACCTGGGAGTCCGCGTGATCGAAGCCGGCTGGCGCGGCTACGCCGGCCAGAAGAATTGGGCCGCCGAGCAGGCCACTCACGA
>JADGNS010000717.1 GCA_017883355.1 Candidatus Solibacter sp. | reverse complement strand
GGATCGCAGCAAACCGGCGCCTGGGTGGCGGACGGCACGACCTTCTACTTGCAGGATGTCACTGGGGGAAAACCGCTGACCGCGAGCAATACGCTGGCGGCGTTGATTGTTCATTTGCAGAGGTGATGAAAACATCAGAAGGGCGATCGCCCCTCGGGTGATCGCATCCACTCAACCGCAAAGCGCACCAACCCAAACCAATGCTTCATCGAAAAGGAGAACAGAATGACCAACAGACGTGTCACCTTGATCTGCTCCGCGGCGATCGCGGCCGCGGCGATCGCCTTGACCTCAACGGCGAGCTTTAGCCAATCGAATGCCGCCCACCTGGTAGGATCCTGGAAAGGCGCGGTGACGCCAACCAGTCCTCCTGGCTTGCAGCCCTTCACCAGTCTGATTACGTTTACAAGTGATGGCACAATGATCGAATCCCGGCGGCTCTTTGTGCCGGCAAGTCCCCTTGGTCCGCTGCTGGAGACTACCGGGCACGGTGCATGGGGACGGGTCAATGAGCGCGAATTCGATGTCCATTTCGTTTTCCTGCTTCAAGGAGCGGTGAGCGGGTCGGATATAGGCACGGATAACGCGCACCTGCGCCTTCGCCTGGATTCCACCGGTACAGTTCTTACAGGTACCTTCGAAAGCACAATCAAAGGTACTTCCGGAAACCCGGTCTTTACTGCCAGTGGCACCTATCGGGCAACCCAGATTTAGCTGTACCAGTCCCTCAGCGGATCCAGAACAGGGCGTTGGCTCCGGCCTGGCCGGCAGGCTCCAGGCCCCGATAGCAGCAGTTTAGTGACCGCTACCGTTGTTGAGGCCGGCGAGGGCTTCCTGTTGGATGGTCGGCCCGGAAACAATCCACATGAACGAGATGCCATCCCGGGACTTGGCCTAGCAGGTGGTCCCGAACCTGACGTTCGGAGCACATTGGTCCTGCCTGGTCGCGAAGGATTTACTGATTCCCGGCGAGAAGAGCCCATCGCTCCGGGAAATCTTCCGGTTTGAGATCGAACTCGGCAAGCACATCGTCCATCGCAACGCCCTTGCCGCCGTGTTGCCGGAACCAAGCCTGGCCGTGGTGAAAACGGAGGCGGTCTGCGCATCCGGCAACCGTTCCATGAGTTCGTGTGCGTGTTGTTTTTCGGGAGCCGCGTTCATAGTCCTCCTGGAAGGTTCACATCGTCATTACTACAGCAGCGCCGTACCGATCCCTTCCCTTTCCCTGAATTCCCCTGTACTCTGTGGTTGGAGCAAGACGATGACACAGACCAGCACAGCTACAGTCGAGTGGAATCCGGAAAAGAAGCATTGGCAGGTGGTGATCCAGGCGGGCGCCGAAACGATCCGGCGGCAGTGCGCCAAGACCCCGCCGGCGGCCAGCGACGCTGAACTACGAACCCTCGCGATACAGACCGCGCGCGACGAGGGCTACACGCTGGACGAGGCACACGTCTCCATCGTGCGCTGACGGCGCGTGGCAGCCGGTCTATGCTGTCAATAGATGGAATGGCATAAAATCCTCGACCCCAACAGCCCGGAACTCGACCGCCTGGCGGAACGCTATCACCTCCACCCTCTCCACATCGAAGACTGCCGCCACCGCAACCAGAGCGCCAAGATCGAAGAGAACTCCGGCTACCTCTTCACCGTCATGAAGGGCGTCCGCCTGGACCCCGATGGCGCACTACAGACCGCCGACCTCGACATCTTCTTCGGAACGGATTTCGTGATCACCGTGGTGGAAGACGATTGCCCCGAGATCCGGAGCCTGCTGGAGCAGGTGAGCAGGGCATCGGATAAAGATCCGCGCGCCGACCAGGTCTACTACCGCATCATCGACCACATGGTGGACGCCTACCTGCCCGTGCTCGATCACTTCGACGAAGCCGTCGACGCTCTGGAAGATCAGGCGCTGGAAGACCCCACGCCGCAGACGCTGGCGAGCATCTTCGAAACCAAGCGCAGCCTGATCGTGTTGCGGCGCGTGCTGGTGAATACGCGGGACGTGGCCAGTCACCTGCAGCGCACCGAATCGCCTTACATCAACCGCGACATGTGGCCCTTTCTGCGCGATGTCTACGACCACGTGGCGCGCAACCTGGACACCCTGGAGATGCTGCGCGACCTGCTCACCGGCGCGCTGGACGTTTACCTTTCCAGCGTCGCCAACCGCACCAACCAGGTGATGAAAGTGCTGACGGTCCTGGGCACGGTAGCGCTGCCGGCGGTGGTGGTTTCCAGCATCTACGGAATGAACGTGAAAGGCTTGCCCGGCGCCGAGTCTCCCTATGCGCTCGGGATCGTCTTCGCGGTGATGGTGGTGACCACCGTCGCGTTGCTGTGGGTGCTCAAACGCTTTCGTTGGCTGTGAGAGGATTTGCGCCCGTGCGCGCAATGCCGTTATCCTCTGATCTCCATGCCGCGATTCAAGACTCTTGCCGTGCACGCCGGACAGGCGCCAGACCCGGCGTTCGGCGCCGTCATGACGCCGATCTACCAGACCTCCACGTTCGCCTTCCGGGGTGTCAACCGTCCGGGGCCCTACGACTATTCGCGCAGCGGCAACCCGACCCGCAAAGCCCTGGAAGAGTGTCTCGCCGCGCTGGAGAACGGAAGCGCCGGATTCGTCTTCGGCACCGGCATGGCCGCGGAGACCACGCTGCTCCTGCTGTTCAAGCCCGGCGAGCACCTGATCGTCCATAACGATCTCTACGGCGGCACCTACCGCCTGCTCGAATTGCTGGCGGAGCGGGGCATCGCCATCGAATACGTGGATCTGCGCGACGAAGCGGCGGTGCGCGCCGCGCTACGCCCCGCTACGCGCGCCATCTGGATCGAGTCGCCCACCAACCCGTGCATGAACCTGGTGGACCTGGCGGCCATCGCCGCCATCGCGCGCGCGGCCGGCGTTCTCACGATCTGCGACAACACTTTCCTTTCGCCATACTTCCAGCGGCCGCTGGACCTCGGCGTCGATATCGTCCTGCACTCCACCACCAAGTACATCAACGGCCATTCCGATGTGGTGGGCGGCGCTATCGTGGTGCGCGACGCCGCGCTGGCGGAACGCATCGGCTACCTGCAGAACGCACTAGGCACGTGCGAGGCGCCCTTCGATTGCTTCCTGGTGCTGCGCGGCATCAAGACGCTGGCGCTGCGCATGGAGGCGCACCACCACAACGCGCTCGAAATCGCGCGCTGGCTGGAAGGCCACGCCGCGATCGCGCGGGTGTACCACCCGGGACTGCCCTCGCACCCGCAGTACGCGCTCGCCCAACGCCAGATGACGGGCTGCGGCGGCACCTTCTCTTTCCGGGTGCGCGGCGGTCAACCCGAGGCCTTCCGCCTGCTCGGCGCGGTGCGCGTGTTCACGCTGGCCGAATCGCTGGGCGGCGTGGAATCGCTGATCGAGCACCCTTCCACCATGACGCACGCTTCCGTGCCCGCCGAAATCCGCGAGCAGATGGGCATTACGCCGGACCTGATCCGGATCTCGGTGGGCATCGAAGACGCGGCGGATCTGATCGCGGACCTGGATCAGGCGATGGGCGTCGCGGCGGTGTGATCGCCGGCCACGGGGCGGACGAGTCAAGCACGGTTCCGATCGGAGCCGCGCGCGTCAGCAAGCGGTTCTCCGATACGTTGGTGTGGCCCTAACACTATATAGCGTGTATCGGCCTGGGGGATGGGGCCGAAGTGCAGGCGCCACGCGCATTTATGCAAGTTTACGTTGCGGCCGTGGCACTGCCACCCTTGTGCCCCATGATCGCGGCAGCGGTCTTGCTCGTCTGCTTCAGCAGATCATCGGTGAGCGCAAGGGATGCGCGTAGTAGTTCCAAGCATCGCGGGGTTCGGTT
>JADGNS010000716.1 GCA_017883355.1 Candidatus Solibacter sp. | reverse complement strand
GTCACTTCGTTCTGCGCCGCGGCGATGGCCGCCGCCGTGACAGCGGCCTTGGGCGGCGCCACCGGGTGCCGCCGTCCGCGCCACACCACTACGCCCACGGCCAGCGCAAAGAGGACGACACCTGCTAAGACCGGGATCCATTTCCCACGCATACGCTCAACCGCTAGTGTAGCCAAAACAAAGAATTGGCCACGGATGAACACGGATGAACACGGATAAAACAATTCTCTGCTTATCCGTGTTCATCCGCGTTCATCCGTGGCCATTCTTCTTCTTGTCCGTTAAACCGAAACCATGGAGCGGCTGGCGGTCAGCAGTTTGCTCTTGCGGGCATAGTCCTCCAACTCGGCGTGGAACTTCGGGTCGGCGACGGCAATCAGCGCCTCGGCGCGCTGGCGGATCGTCTTGCCGTGGAGGTACGCCACGCCGTGCTCGGTGATCACGTAGTGCACATCGCCGCGCGACGTCACCACGCCCGCCCCCGGGCGCAGGGTCGGCACAATGCGCGATACCGCGCCATCCTTGGCCGTGGAAGGCAGGGTGATAATCGGCAGGCCGCCCTTGGCGCGCGCCGCGCCGCGCAGGAAATCGACCTGCCCGCCAATCCCGCTATATGGCGCGGACCCCATCGAGTCGGAGCACACCTGCCCCGTCAGATCCACCTCGATCGCCGAATTGATCGCCACCATCCGGTCGTTCTGCGCGATCAGGAACGGATCGTTGCAGTATGCGGTGCGGTGGAATTCGAAGGTCGGGTTGTTGTCGATGAAATCGAACAGCATTTTGCTGCCCAGCACGAACCCCGCGATTACCTTGTGCGGGTGCACCGTCTTGCGGTCGCCGGTGATGACTCCGGCCTGGATCAGATCCACGACGCTGTCCGGCACCATCTCGGAGTGAATTCCCAGGTCCTTGCGATCGCGCAGCAGCCCGAGCACGGCCTCCGGAATGCCGCCAATCCCCGTCTGAATCGTGGCCCCATCGGGAATCAGCCCGGCCACGTGCCGCCCGATGGCGCGCTGCAAGTCCGTCACCGGAGGGCGCGGATATTCGCTGAGCGCGTGCGAGGTCTCGACGAACGCGTCGACGCGGCTCACATGGATGAACGTATCGCCCAACGTGCGCGGGCACTGGTCGTTGATCTCCACAATCACGTGGCGCGCGCACTGCGCCGCCGTCAGCGAAGCGTCGATGCTCGGCCCCAGGCTCATATACCCGTAGGGGTCCGGCGGCGTGCACTGCAACAGGCACACGTCGATCTCGATGGCCTTCGAGGTGAACAGACCCTCGATTTCGCTGAGGAAGATCGGCGTATAATCGGCGCGCCCCTCCTGCACCGCTTTGCGCACGTTGCCGCCGATGAACAGGGCGTTGTGGCGGAAGTGGCCTTCGTATTGCGGAAGGATGTAGTCGGCGATCCCCATGGTCGCCATGTGGAGCACCTCCACGTCCTCCAGTTCCGGGCCGCGGCGGGTGAGCGCCTTCACCAGGTCCACCGGCTCCGCGCAGCCGTTGTGCACGTAAACCCGCTGTCCGCTGCGCAACTCCGCCAGCGCCACATCGGCGGGCATGATCCGCGACCGGTAATCCCCCGTCATGGGCGCCTCCCGCGCAACGTATAGACGCCGCGCGCCAATTCCGAACATTTCTGAAGCGCGCCTTCCAACCCATGCTTGGCGATGGTCAGCACATAGGGCAGCATCGCCTGCGCCACGGCCACGGACGCTGAGCGCCCCAGGTCCGCCGTGAAGTTGGGCACGCAGAAGTGCGTCACTCCCTTGTAGGCGAAGGTGGGTTCGGCGATGGTGGTTGGCCGGCTGGTTTCGATGCACCCGCCCTGGTCGATGGCCACGTCGATTACCGCCGACCCCTTCTTCATCTGCTCCACCATGGCCCGCGTTACCACGTGCGACGTCCGCTTCCCGGCCACCAGAATCGCACCGATCACCACGTCCGCCCCGGCCACGGCTTCGGCGATGGCATCCTCATCGGCCAGGCAGGTTTCCACCGCGGGCACGTGCTCCATCATGTGGCGCAGTTTGCGCGGGTCGCGGTCGAACGCGATCACCCGCGCGTTCGATCGGGCCGCGGTCCGTGCCGCCGCAAACCCCACTGCCCCCGCGCCCAGCACCACCACGTACGCCGGCGGGACGCCCGGCGTGCCGCCCAGCAAGATTCCGCGCCCGCCCGAACTCGACCGCAGCAGGTGGGCCGCGATCGGCAAGGTCATCTGCCCGGCGATCTCGCTGATCGCCGCCAGCACCGGCAGGCGACCGTCTTCCTGCTGGATGACCTCGCAGCCGATGGCCGTGAGGCTTCGCTCCGCCAGCGTATCCACCAGGCCCTTGTCGGCCACCGCCATGTGGTAGAACGCCATCACTACCATTCCCGGCGCGCACCAGTTGAGTTCCGCGCCCGTGGGCCGGCCGATCTTGGCCAGCAGTTCCGCGCGCCCGATGGCTTCCTCAGGCGAGTACGCAATCTGCGCCCCGGCGCGCAGGTACTCGGTATCGGTATACATGGCGCCATCGCCGGCGCCCGTCTCCACCCACACCGTGTGGCCCGCGCTCGACAGGCGCCGCACCACCGCGGGCGTCAGCGCGACCCGCCGGTCGCTCGCCCCGCTCTCGCGAATAATGCCGATGTTCATTTGACCGCCGCTACGGGCGAGTAGACGTCCACCAGTTGCGCCCGGATGGCGTGCATCCGGCCCGACATGACTTTCAGAATCGCCCGCATGAACCAGAAGCCGAACGTGTAGTCCTCCTCGCAGGCATGGCGCAGGCGCTCGCCGTCGAAAGCCAGCGCGTGGACTTCTTCCAGAGACCGCGCCTGAAACTGCTTCCCGTCGCGCTCGCCGGTTACACTCGACCATCCGAGCACTTCGCCCGCGTACAGTGTGGCCACCCGCACCGGGCGCCCCGGCGCGATCACTTCCAGCGCCACGTTGCCGCTGATCAGAAGGTAGAAAAAGCTGGAATGATCGCCTTCACGGAAGATCAATTCGCCCGGACGAAACCGCACTTCGCTGGCCATCGCGCTCAACCGCGCGATATGGTCGGGCCAGAAGCCTTCGGTAAAAGCATGAGACTGTAGGATGGCGGTGACGGCGTCGTCGCTCATTGAGCACCTCTTGCAGGTGGTGGCGTAGAATTGCCCCACAGCTATATATTCGGATCTTTCGCACCGAAATGCAACCACGGCGATGGTGTGCGACACAAAAGTGGAGACCGAGGCGAGTCATCCACAAAATAGCGTGAATCTGAGCGTAGGTCTACGCAAGGCAGGGGACTCTTTTGTGGGGCAGGTTGGCAACCTGCGGCCGATTGGCAATCGGCCTGCCGGCTTTCGTGAGAGTCTCTCCGACAAATACCCACATTCTTTTCGTGACCACCTTCCACACTGCCAATCCGAGCGCTAGCTCGGACTGTGCCACCGTCGCTCCGCAAAGGCCATCCCCAGCACCGCGAGCGCGCCCCCTAGCGCCATCCACAGCTTCCAGTATCCGGGTTCGTAGCGGAAGAGCAGGGAATGCCGCCCCGCGGGCACGGGTACGCCGACGAAGCCGGGCGTGAGCATGGCGGTCTCGCGCGGTTGGCCGTCGACATAGGCCTTCCACTTCGGATGCCAGGACGGCAAGCAGGATGCAGAGGGCCGGCAGGTCTTCCCGGTTCACTTTCATAGTGCGTGCGTCAACGGCCCACGGCCAGGCGATCGGCCAGAATCGGCGGCAGCCCGGCGGCGCGAATCTTCCGCTGCGCACTGGCGATGTCGTAGCCCACCCGGTAGTAAATCACTTCCTTCGCCTCGGTATCGTAGATCACGTACGCCGCGCGCGGGTCGCCATCGCGGGGCTGGCCGGT
>JADGNS010000715.1 GCA_017883355.1 Candidatus Solibacter sp. | reverse complement strand
CCCCGAGGAACTGTACCTGGGCACCGGCTTCTGGTGGTCGCCCGATTCGAAGTCGCTGTGCTACCTGCAATTCGATTCCAGCCGCGAACCGGTCTTTCCCCACGCCGACATGCTGGGCACGCGCGCCTTTTCCGAACCGGAACGTTACCCGCAGGCCGGCGAGAACAATCCCGACGTGCACCTGGGCGTGATTGCCGCTACCGGCGGAGTCACGAAGTGGCTCGAAGTGGGCGACACGCGCAACGCGTACCTGATCGCGCGCGCCGGCTGGATGCCGAATGCGCGCTCCGTGTATATCCTGCGCCTGAATCGCGTGCAGAACAAGCTGGAGATGGTCTCGATCGATGCCGAATCGGGCGAAGCCACCCGTGTGTTCCAGGAGGCCGACCCGCATTGGATCAATCTCGAGGGCGACATCGAGTTCCTCAAGGACGGTAAGCGCTTCCTGTGGACCAGCCAGCGCGACGGCGGCTTCCGCCACATCTTTCTCTCTTCCAACGACGGCAAGATCGTTAAGCAGTTGACCAAGGGCAACTGGGAAGTCACCGCCATCAACGCGGTGGATGAGACCGGCGACCGCCTCTACTACACTTCCAGCGAGCCCACGCCCACCGAGCGGCACCTGTACACCATGAAGCTGGATGGCTCCGGCAAGCGCCAGTTGACCGCCGCCAACTACACCCACTCCGTGACGATGAGTCCCAACGGCGCGTTCTACCTGGACACGTATTCCAACCTGACCGCGCCCGGCCGCACCACCCTGCACGGGGGCGACGGTAAGGAACTGGGCGTCTATCGCGAAGCCGACCGGACCCAGGCCGACCAGTACGACATACGGCCCACCGAGATCGTCAAGTTCAAGGGGCCGGACGGCAGCGAGTTTTACGGGCGCCTGATCAAGCCCGCCGGGTTCGAGCAGGGGAAGAAGTACCCAGTGATCGTGGATGTGTACGGCGGCCCCGGGGTGGGCTCGCCGGTGCGCAACGCGTGGTCCGGCGTCAGTATGGATCAGGTTTATGCGCACAAGGGATACGTGGTGTGGCAGTGCGAGAACCGCGGCATCATGGGTCGCGGCCACGCCTTCGAGACCGCGATCTATCACAAGCTGGGCATCACCGAGCTGGCCGACCAAGTGACCGGCGTCCAATATCTGATCTCGCTGGGATTCGCCGACCCCGCGCGCATCGGCATCACGGGCACCAGCTACGGCGGCTTCATGACCATCAACGCCATGCTCAACGCGCCCGACGTGTTTCATGCGGGCGTCGCCGGCGCGCCCGTCACCAGTTGGATCAACTACGACACCATCTACACCGAGCGCTACATGGGCCTGCCCAAGGAGAATCCCGACGGGTACAAGGACACGTCGCTCACCGCGAAAGCGGCGAATCTGAAAGGCAAGCTGCTCATCTTCCACAATTTCGAAGATGACAACGTGCTGTTCCAGAACACGCTGCAAATGACCAACGCACTGCAACTGGCGGGCAAACAGTTCGAGTTCATGCTGTACCCGCAAAAGACCCACGGCGTCTCCGGCGCCGCCGCGCGTCAACTGCAGCAGATGACGGTGGACTTCTTCGACCGCGCGTTGAAGTAGCCCGCGAAGCGGAACATCTCGCCATCAGAGGAGTTTAGCGCCGGCATGGTAAAATAGGGCGTTCCCCTTTCATGGACTTCCTCAAAGGGCTCAATGCGCAACAGCGCGAAGCCGTAAACCATATCGACGGACCATTGCTGATTCTTGCTGGAGCGGGCAGCGGGAAGACGCGCGTCATCACGCACCGTATCGCGCACATCATCACCACCCGGCACGTGCCGCCCTCGGCGGTGCTGGCCGTCACGTTCACCAACAAGGCCGCCAGGGAAATGCGGGAACGCGTGGTCGCGCTGCTTGAGGATGTCCCGCTGGATTCCGCCCCCAACCTGAGCACGTTTCACTCGTTTTGCGTGCGCATGCTGCGGCGCGACGGAGATCCACTGACGCGCATCCGTCCGGGGTTTACCCGCCGGTTCAGTATCTACGACGACGAAGATCAACTGGTGATCGTCAAGGCGGCGTACCGCACGCTGGGGCTCGACGAAAAAGAGTTCATGCAGTACCGCGCGGCGCTTTCCAAAATCAGCCACGCCAAGAACACCAAGGTCACGGCAGCCGATCTCTACAAGAACGCGGTCAACAAAGAGAGCGCGGCCATCGCCTCGCTCTTCGAGCAATACGAAAAGGCGCTGCGCAACGCCAACGCGCTCGATTTCGACGACCTGCTGCTGGAGGCGGTCCGTCTGCTGCAGCATGACGATGCCACCCGCGAAGCTTACAACCGTCGGCTCAGCTACGTCATGATCGACGAGTATCAGGACACCAACCGCACGCAGTACGACCTGATGCGCCTGCTCACCGAACAGCATCGCAATGTCTGCGTAGTGGGCGACGAAGACCAGTCGATCTATAGCTGGCGCGGCGCCGACATCAAGAATATCCTGGATTTCGAACACGACTATCCCAAAGCCAAAACCATTCGCCTGGAGCAGAACTACCGTTCGACCAAGAATATTCTCGCCGCCGCCGGCGCCGTGGTGGAGCATAACCTGGCGCGCAAGGGCAAGGTGCTGTGGACCGAGGCCGACGCCGGCGACCTGATCGGCCTTTACGCGGGCTACGACTCCGAAAACGAGGCGCTGTTCATCGCCGACGCCACGGAAAAGTACCTGGCGTCCAACCCCGGCGATCATGTGGCGATTCTTTACCGCACCAACTCGCAATCGCGGCAGATCGAAGAAGCGCTGCGGCGCTATGGGCGCAAGTACAACGTGGTGGGCGGCTTCAGCTTCTACCAGCGGGCGGAAATCAAGGATACCGTGGCGTATCTCAAGCTGGCGGCTTCGAATGGGGATTCGGTGAGCCTGATGCGCGTCATCAACACTCCGGCGCGCGGCATCGGGCGCACCACCGTGGAGCAGATCGAACGCTACGGCCGGGACAACGGGCTGAACCTGTGGGATGCCATCGAGCGGATTATCGACGACCAGCAACTCTCCACGCGCTCGCAATCGGCGCTGGTGATTTTCCGCAACCTGATTCAGGAATTGTCGCTGGTGGCCAGCCAGTCGTCCCTGCCCGATTTGCTGCGCTTCATCCTGGAGCGCACCGGCTACAAAAAGATGTTGCAGCAGGAGAAGACGCCGGAATCGGAAACGCGGCTGGAGAACCTGGACGAATTGATCAACGCCGCGGCGGAAGCCCACGAGCGCGGCGAGAGCATCGCCGATTTTCTGGATCACGCGGCCCTGGTGGCCGACGTGGATTCCTTCGACGAGAAGGCCCCGGTCACCCTGATGACGCTGCACAACGCCAAGGGGCTGGAGTTCCCGCTGGTGTTCCTCAGCGGTATGGAGCACGGACTCTTCCCGCATAGCCGGTCGATGGACTCCGAGGCGGCGCTGGAAGAAGAGCGGCGCCTGTGCTACGTGGGGATGACGCGCGCGCGCAAACGGCTGATCCTGACCTGGGCGAAATATCGCCGGCGCTTTGGGGGCGGGGAGCAGGAACGTTCCACCCCGAGCCGGTTCCTCAGTGAAGTGCCGGAGGCGCTCATCATGAACCTGGGCCCCCGGGATGACGCCGGGGAAGTCAATCTGCATGCCGAGCGCTACGATGTACGGCAATCGGCCAGACGCAGCACCTATACCGGCAAGACCTACAATTCGCTGGACAACATTTCGCAATTCTTCGGTGAGCGGGGCCT
Source organism: Candidatus Solibacter sp. (assembly GCA_017883355.1). Lineage (GTDB taxonomy): Bacteria > Acidobacteriota > Terriglobia > Bryobacterales > Bryobacteraceae > Solibacter. The sequence goes on along the minus strand of JADGNS010000715.1, from coordinate 120 downwards.
GCCGTTCAAGCCGGCGCAAGCGCCCCCGCCGAAGCCGGACTTGCGCACGCCGCCGCAATTTCCGCGGCCCGTGGGCAGCCCTCCGCTGCCCAAGACGGCGCCCGTCGCGCAGCCGGCTGC
>JADGNS010000714.1 GCA_017883355.1 Candidatus Solibacter sp. | reverse complement strand
TCGACGGCGATTTCCAGGGTCACGTGGCTGGCCAGCGCCATTTCGCGCGCGGGACCGATCAAGCCGAAGCCGGTGACATCGGTGCAGCCATGCGCGTCGTAGCGCAGCATTTCCTCGCAGGCCGCGCGATTCAAGGTGAGCATGGACGCAATCGACGCGGCCACGTCCTCCGCGCGGGCGATGCCGCGCTTTAGTGCGGTAGCGATCACGCCGGTGCCGAGGCGCTTGGTGAAGACCAGGGCGTCGCCCGGGCGCGCGCCGGCGTTGGCCTGGATGCGCGCGGGGTGAACGGTGCCGGTCACGGCATAGCCGAACTTGATCTCGTCATCCGCCACGCTGTGCCCGCCGAGGATGGTGCAGCCGGCCTCGTGCATCTTTTCGGCGCCGCCCTTGAGGATGGCTTCCAGATCGCGCGGGTCTTCCTTGGGCGGCCAGGCCAACACGGTGAGCGCGGAGATGGGGCGGCCGCCCATGGCATAGACGTCACTCAGCGCGTTGGCCGCGGCGATGGCGCCGTAGGTGTACGGGTCATCGACAATGGGCGTGAAGAAATCCACGGTCTGCACCAGGGCGAGCTCCGGCGTCAGCTTGTACACGCCGGCATCGTCGGCAGTGTCAAACCCTACCAGCACATTCTCGTCGGCCCAACGGGGCACGCCGGCTAAAACCCTGTCCAACAACTTTGGACTCAGCTTGCTGGCTCAACCGGCGGCCTTCACGTGGGCGGTTAACTTTTTGAGTTGGGTGGTATCGTCCATGCGTCCCTCACTATAATAACGGGATGCGACGTATGGCCGTATTTTCCGCTGTTCTGTTACTGGCCCTGGGGTTCACGCTGGTTTCGCGCGAACCCGAGACCGACCCGCGCCTGCGCAAAGCCTCGCGCTCCGGCGAGCGCAATGGATGGATCCAGGTGCACCTGGAGGGCACGCCCGGCGAGATCGGATTTCAGCACGGCGCGCTGCTGGCCGCCGAAATCAAGGACACCTTCAAGGCCGTCTCCACGGAGATGGTCCACGAAGAGAAGAAGGACTGGGCATTCTTCCGCAAGACCGCGGAGGAAGTTCTGTGGCCGCACGTCGAGGCGCAGTACCGCGAGGAGTTGAACGGCATCGTCGAAGGGCTCAAGTGGAAGGGCGTGAAGCTGGACCTCTGGGATGTGGTGGCGCTCAACGCGTGGCTGGAACTGCCCTACTACGATAAGTGGTACGACACCCGCGCGGGCAAGCCGGGCACCGGGGCCGGACCGGGCGACCATTGCAGCGCGTTCGTGGCGACGGGGAGCTACACCAAAGATCATCGCGTGGTGATGGCGCACAACAACTGGACCAGCTACTCCTCCGGCGAACGCTGGAACATCATCTTCGATATTCAGCCGGCGGCGGGCAGCCGGATGATCATGGACGGCATGCCCGGCTTGATCCACTCGGGAGACGATTTCGGCATCAACGCGGCGGGCATGATGATCACCGAAACCACCATCGGCAGCTTCAGCGGCTTCGACCCCAACGGCATCCCGGAATTCGTGCGCGCGCGCAAGGCCATGCAGTACGCGGCGTCGATCGACGACTTCGCGCGCATCATGAAGGACGGCAACAACGGGGGCTACGCCAACAACTGGCTGATTGCCGACCGCAAGACCAATGAGGTGGCGAGCCTGGAACTCGGGCTGAAGAATGTGGCGCTACAGCGCACCACCGATGGATTCTTCGTGGGCTCCAACTTCCCCAACGATCCCAAGCTGATGAAGGAGGAGACCGAATTCGACCCCAAGGATCGCGGCAAGAGCGAGAACGCGCGGCATGAACGCTGGCTGGCGCTGATGGAGCGGGACAAAGGCAAGATCGATGGCGCGGCGGCGGAGAAATTTATGGGCGACCACTTCGACAGCTTCTCGGGCAAGGTGGACCCGAGCGAGCGCACGCTGTGCGGGCACATCGATTCTTCGCCTCGCGGCATGGGGACGTGGCAACCGGCGTACGCGCCGGCGGGCGCGGTGCAGAACAAAGTGGCCGATGCCGCGAGCGCGGAGAAGATGTCGCTGACCGCGCTGCTGGGCCACGCGTGCGGGCGCAACTTCAAGGCGGCCGAACATCTGGCAAAGCATCCCGAATTCGCCTGGCAGAAGGACATGCTGCGGGATATGAACTCGCGCGGCTGGACGAAGTTTACGGCGAAGTAGGGCCGCGACGCTGCGGAGGCGCGAAGGGAAAATCCTTAGCTTCGAAGGAGCCTGATGAAAACCGATGTGGCTAGATTGACAGGAACAATGTTCTTTCTGATCGCTGGATCCGCGATGGCGGAGAAGCCGCTCAGCGATTACAGCTTCATCCGGGGGGCCTGTTATCCGGGCGGCTGGAGAAATTCACAGGCCATCATGGAAAGGGACCTGGGTTATGCCAAGAGGCTAAGTTTAAACAGTACGCGAGTGTGGCTGAATTACACCGCCTACGAAAGAAACCCGGCCGAGTTTCTGAAGTCCATTCAGAACTATATTCGTACTTCGCATCGCCTGGGGATCTCAACCATGCCCATCTTGTGGAATGGTAACGGCCTCAATCCCGATACGCTGAAACCCGACTTCCGCGTCCGCGGCGATGGGTACGTGAAGGCCGTGGTCGAGGCGCTAAAGGATGAGCCGGGCCTGCTGATGTGGGACGTCATGAATGAGCCGTTAACCAATCCCTATTACGGCCGCGCGCCGGCAGAGGAAAAACCGAAGCGTGAAGCGGAGATCACGGATTTCTTGCGGCATTACATCACCTATGTCAAACAATTGGATCCGGTGAATGCCACTACGGTGGGCTATGAAAAATCGATTTCTCTTGAACCCACCGCCGATCTTGTCGACGTCCTCAGCTTTCACGAGTACACGCAAACCCGCGCAAGCGTCGAAGAGAGTTATCGGGTTGCCGAAGAAACCGCCAAAAAGCACGGCAATAAACCCAGGCTTAACACGGAGACGGCGTGTATTGCCCGGGCCAATCCTTACGACATGGTTCTGGAAATTTCCGGAAAGCACAAGACGGGGTGGTATGTGTTTGAGCTGATGGTCCAGGGATATTGGAGCGAGGTCCACGGGCTGGTTTATCCCGATGGTACGGTTCGCGATCCCTCCATCATCGCTGCCTTATTCGGGTTTTATAGAAACCGCGACCTGAATACGAGCGTGAAGCCAAGTCCTAATAGGGAAGGTCACGCCAATCGCGCACTCCAAGCGATCGAGGCGGCACTCAAAGACGACCCGAGCGTGTTCAGTCACTCGAAGACGTCGACTGACAAGATCCTGGACGCGGCTGAATATGCCGCGAATTTGCTCGAAGCAGCCGAAATGGTTCCCATGTATGAGCCCCCTACCGCAAAGATCAAATTCTGGCGCGAGCAACCGGAAGAAAAACGGGATCGGGACGCTATCCGCTCTTTTACCTATGATCTGGGACTTACTTTGAAGAAGTATTGCAAGATCTATTAGCGGTGTGTTCGGTCTCACCGCGGCTCCCTAGTCCTACAGCGGCAAGCGCAGGCGGGCGACGCAGCCGGGGCCATCCGTGCGATTCTCCAGCGATAAGCCGCCGCCGTGGCCTTCGGCGATCTGGCGGCTCAGGACCAGCCCGATGCCGCTGCCGCCGGGCTTGGTGGTGAAGAACGGGACAAACAGGTTGGCCGTGCTGGAGAGACCGGGGCCTTCGTCCTTGACCCAGATTTCCAGCATGGTGTCGCGTTGCCAGCCCACGGAAACAGGGCCGTTGATGGCGAGCGAGGCATCGGCCGCGTTGCGCAGCAGGTTGATCAGCACCTGTTCGAGCTGATCCGGGTCGCCCTTTACGGTGACGTTCGGCCCGGCCACCACGTTCACGGGGAGGCGCGTC
>JADGNS010000713.1 GCA_017883355.1 Candidatus Solibacter sp. | reverse complement strand
GGTCTATCTCTACTACGGTCTCTCCTATAACGGCGGAATTTCCGGAATGGAACTGGATCCGAAGAATCAGTTCCGGCAGATCGGCGCGCCATTCCTGTGCTTCCGCGCAAACTACGCCCAGCACGGCTGGGAACGGCGCGGCGAAGAGAATCTGGGGGCGATGACCGGCGCCATATTCCAGGAAGGCCCATGGATCGAGGGTTCCTGGATGACGAAACACGCCGGCACGTACTACCTGCAATACGCCGCGCCGGGCACCGAGTTCCGCACCTATGCGGACGGCGTGTATACGTCTCGCAGTCCGCGCGGACCATTCACCTATTCGCAGTCCAGCCCGTTCTCCCACAAACCAACCGGGTTCATTACGGGCGCCGGGCACAGCGCCACCTTTGCCGACAAACAGGGGCGGTACTGGCACGTGGCCACCATGAGGATCTCCGTCAAGCATCAGTTTGAAAGGCGGCTGGGCATCTTCCCGGCCGCCTTCGATGCGGAGGGCGAGTTGCACGTGAATACTCTCTTCGGAGACTATCCACAACTCGCGCCGCCGGAGCGTACGGGTGATGGCGTGGACGTTCAGCCGGGCTGGATGCTGCTGTCCTTCGGGAAGGCAGCGAAAGCCTCCTCCAGCCTCGACGGTCTTCCCCCAGAGAACGCCTTCGACGAAGACGTCCGCACCTACTGGAGCGCCCGCACTGCGAACCGGGGTGAGTGGTTGAGTGTGGATCTGGGAAAGGTCTGCCGGATTGAAGCCGTCCAGGTGAACTTTGCCGAACACGAATCCACAGCTATGGCCGGGGCAGCCGAACTCTATCACCAATACCGGCTCGAAAAGTCGCTCGACGGCAAGACCTGGGAGACGCTAGCCGACCAAAGCGGCAACCGCAGAGATGTCCCTCACGACTATATACAGCTTCCCGCTCCGCTGAATACGCGGTTTGTGCGGATCACCAGCGTCCGCATGCCGGGAGGAGGGACATTTTCGATTCGCGACCTGCGGGTGTTTGGCAATGGCCTATCCAAGCCCCCGGCCGGGGCGCCGCGATTTGAGGTGCACCGGGACGCCAACGATGCGCGCAATGCCGTGGTTCGGTGGGAGATGTTACCTGATGCGGAAGGCTACGTGGTGCGCTATGGGATCGCCCCGGGCAAGCTGTACCACAACCTCGAAGTTCGCGGCCGGAAAGAGATTGTTCTACACGATCTGAACGCCGAAGCCGGGTATTACTTCGCGGTGGACGCGTTCAACGATTCCGGGCGAACCTTGGGAAGCCCTGCAGCCGCTCGTTAGTGGCGGCGGATCGCGGCCCTGGGCGAGCAAATGCAGGGTAGCGTGATAGACTGGTCCACCAGTTGAGTGAATCCCGGCGCGCTACAGGGTATGCCATGGCGCATCCGTTTCCGAGGTGACGAACTTTATGGAAGAACCAAATCGCAGAACCCTGCTGAAGGGCGGTTTGCTCTCGATCGCGGGAATGGTGGGCCTGCCATCTCTCGCGCGAGCCGTGCAGGATGCCACCACCCCATACAAGCGTCCTAAATTGAGGATCACCGATATCCGCACCGCGGAAGTCCGGGTGCATGGCTACCAGGTCCATGTCCGGATCTACACCGATCAGGGCGTCGTCGGCCAGGGCGAGTCTACAGACGCCGCGACGGGCAACGTGCCGCTCATCAATTCGTTTTCGCGCATGCTGATTGGCCAGGATCCGCTCAATATCGAGGCTGCTTTCGAACGCATCCGCACCTCCGGCATCTTCGCCGGCGCGCAGTCCGGCCAGTATGTCACCGCGCTGACGGCGGTCGAAATCGCGCTTTGGGACCTTGCGGGTAAGGCTCTGGGCTTGCCGGTGTATCAACTGCTGGGTGGCAAGGTTCGCGAGCGCGTGCGCGTTTACTGCGATTCCGGCGCGCGGGAAATGATTCCCGGCGACGAGCGCTCCAAGGCGCGAATCCGGGAGATCCAGGATATGGGCTTCACTGCCGCCAAGATGGATATCGACGACGCGCTCGACCCCGCCCGCTTCGACCGCGTGAACTGGACGGCGTCGAACGGCGAGATCGACCACATGGTTGCGAAGGTCGCCTTCACGCGCGAGCTATATCCCAAGCACTTCGATCTGGCCGTCGACATGCACGGGCGCTATGACGCCGGTACCGGCAAACGCGTTGCCAAGGAGGTCGAGCCGTTCAAGCTGATGTGGCTGGAGGAACCGGTTCCCGCCGAAAACATCGATGCCATGCGGGACATACGGGCCTCCACGAGCACACCCATCTGCTGCGGCGAGAACGTTTACATGCGCTGGGGCTTCCGCGAGATTCTCGAAAAACGTGCCGCCGATATCATCATGCCGGACTTCCAGAAATGCGGAGGCCTGCTCGAGGCACGCAAGATCGCCGACATGGCGCATGCCTACTACGTGCCGGTGGCGCCGCACGCCGTGACGTCGCCCATTGGCATGATGGCCACCGCGCACGTCTGCGCCGCGATTCCGAACTTCCTGGTTCAGGAATGGCATTGGATCGATTCACCCGAGCTATGGCGCAACTGGGTGAAGGAAGGCGAAATCATCCAGAAGGGCTACATCGCCTTGCCGGAACGCCCAGGCATCGGAGTGGAAATGAATGATGACGGCGCGCGCAAAGCGCAGGTGCCCGGCACGCCGTGGTTCGAGCCGAGGAGAGGATAACCATGCGTCTCGCGACACTCTCTCTCACGGTCTTGTGTACCGTTTCGGCATTCGCGCAACCGGGAGTCCTCACTCGCGAACTGCTCATCAAGTACACCCCCGACTGGAAAGGCGAGCGCTTTGAGGACGGCCGTCCGAAAGTGCCCGACGGCATCCTGCAGCGCATGAAATCGGTGACACTCGAAGAAGCGTGGGCGCAGTTGCGGACCGCCGGCTTCAACCACGAATACGCCGACGGCTGGCTGGTCATTCATCCCGACAAGGTGCTGGTGGGTCGCGCCCTGACAGCGCAATGGCTCCCCGGCCGCCCGGACATCGAGAGGGTGATCGAGGAGCAGGGAAAGAAGGACGGGCGCGTCGGCGGCACCAACGCCTGGCCCGTCGACATGCTGCAACCGGGCGACGTCTACGTTTGCGATCACTTCGACCTGAAGCAGGACGGACCGTCCATCGGCGATAACGTCGGCAACGCGATCTACGCCAAGAGCCACAATGGCATCGTTTACGAGGGAGCGGTGCGCGACATCAACGGGCTGAAGGAGCTGGAGGATTTCACGGCCTTCGTGCGCTTCTACGATCCCTCGCACCATTTCGGTATGCTCGGCACGGGGGCGCGTCTGAATTCCACCATGATCGGCATCAACATCCCGATTCGTATCGGGCCGGCAACGGTCATGCCTGGCGACGTGGTACTCGGCCGCGACGGCGGAGTGCTTTTTATCCCGCCGCAACTGGCTGAACAGGTGGTCCAGTATTCGGAGATCACACACCTGCGCGACCTCTTCGGCCACCAGCGCCTGCGCGAAAAGAAGTACACCGCCGGCCAGATCGACACTGCGTGGACGGCGCCCATCGAAGGGGATTTCACCGCCTGGCTGAGGGAGAACATCGATAAACTGCCAGTGGGAAAACAGGAGATCGAGGAAATCCTGAAACGCCGCCAGAGGTGATCGCAGGACAGCTGGTTACCGGCGACCCTGCTCTTGGCTTGCCGCCTCAAGGGATCGCGATCTGGACTTATCTCGAATCGTCCACGACTTCGATGCCATTCACACACGCCATCCCCACAACAGGCACAAAAGTGAGCAGGATCTTGCCTTGTGCGTTGGGTCGAATCGCGGAAAAGCTCCGATCGATGGGGCGCCCTTCTCCATCGGCCTCCTTCATGATGTCGAAGCCCCTCAGCAGG
>JADGNS010000712.1 GCA_017883355.1 Candidatus Solibacter sp. | reverse complement strand
GGCGAAATTCCATTGCGCAGTGCCGCGATATTTGTCGGAGCCCGGCTTGGTGAAGATCTCGATTTTGCCGTAGCCCAGCTTGTCGTACTCCGGCGAAAACGGATTCTGGTTGATGCGAATCTCGCGGATCGATTCCTTCGGCGGAAGCTGCCCGCCGCTGAAGCCGTCCACGAAAATCGACCCGCCATTGGGACCGGCCGAGGGACCCGCCAGCGCCGAAAGGTCGGCTGCCAGGTCGTCGGGATTGTCGGAAAGCGCCTCCAGGTCGCTGCCGCGCAGCACCACGGCGCTAGCGCTGCTCGAGGAATCCGTGGTCAGCGCCGACCCGGATGTGTCCTGCACCGTCAACTTTTCCGAAAGCGACGCCACTTTCAACATCAGGTTCAGCGACTGCGAACCTGCCCGCAGGGTCACCTTCGCGGCTTGCGGCTGCGACAGGTCGGGCGCCGCAGCCTGCACCGTGTATTCGCCGGGCGTGACGCCGGCAAATGTGTAGGACCCGTTGTTGTCCGCCACTGTGCTCTTCACGGTGCCCGCACTGTGGAGCGTTACCTTGGCGCGTGGAATCACGGCACCGCTCTCGTCGGTGACTTGCCCGCGCAGCGTCGCGGACTGCGCGCAAAGAACCTGCGCAAAGAGGAAAGCGATGACTAGCGAGTAGAGCAACTTCAATTCGACACAGACCCCCTCAAGATTATGCCGGATGATAAATGAACAAGCGATGAATCCTGCGCGGGGGCACGGAACGCCGAAAGACGGCCGCGCCCGCTTACGCCTGCTTAATGGATGTATCCGAGCCCCTCGAGCCCTTTGCGCTTTTCGGCGTCGACTTGCTTGTTCTGGCGGGTCTGGCTGGGGAGTACTTTTCTCCAGGCGCCCAGGGCGGCATCCATCCGGGTGGCACGCTCCTGCTGCTGGATGAAGAGATTGCGCTGCTCGTCCGGGTCGGCACTCAAATCGAATAGCTCGCGTTTCCCGTTGCTGGAGGCGATGAACTTCATCGGCCATTCGAAGATGGCTTTGGCGGTACACCCGTTCGGACACTCCGGCGGTTGCATGACGGGGCACGGGAAGGTTTCGCCGTAGATCGTGCGGGCCTCTCCGCCAGGGTCCAGACCTCGTCCCTGCAGGGCCGCCGGCAGGGGCGCCTGCACGGCGCTCAAAATCGTGGGTGCCACATCGATCAGGCTGGCGGGCCGGCTCTCCACGCCGGGGTGCGCACTCCGCGGGTATTTGATGAGCAGCGGCACGTGCAGCAGATTCTGGTAGGGAGAATTGGCGTGGCCCACGCGATGGCGCTCGCCGAACGATTCGCCATGGTCGCTGGTGACCACGATCATGGTGTTGTCGTAAGCCTTCTCGCGCTTGAGCCAGTCCACCACCTTGCCGATTTGCGCGTCGATGTAGGCGATGCCGCCATCGTATTGCGAGACGCAATGCGGACGGTAGCCGGCGGCCTCGCCCTGGTCCTTGCTGATCAGCGTCTGCTCCGCTTCCAGATCGTCCTGCGTGAAGCGCGCGCGCTTGCCGGGGAAACTGGCGTTGTACGGCGCCGGCGGCACGTAGGGGAAGTGGGCATCCATGTAGTTGAGGAAGACGAAGAGGGGAGCGCCGGGTTTGCCGCGCTGTTGGAGGGTTGCGAACAAAGCCGCGTCGATATCTTCGCCCAGGCTGTAGAGGCGGTCGAACTGCGCCGTATCCACCGCGAAGCTCAAGACGCGGCGCAGGGTGCGGCGCAGCAGGTGGCGCGTCTCGTCGGGCAATAGCGGCACCGGGCGCGGAATGCGGAACTCGTCGAACCCGCGCTCCAGTCCGAAATCGGCGCGCAGGTAAAGATTCGCCGCCACTCCCACGGTCTGGTAGCCGTTGGCCCGCAACACCTCCGCCAGGGTTGGATACTGCTTCGCCAGTTCGCGTCCGTAGATTGCCTCGGGAGGCTGGCAGTAGGCGCCGTGCCAGCTCGGATACATGCCGGTAAACAGCGAGGCGTGGCTGGTCAGGGTGATGTCCGAAGCCGCGACGGCGTTGGCGTACACTACGGAATCCCGGGCGAGCCGCTTGAGATTCGGGGTGGTGTCGCGCGTGTAGCCCAGCGCCGAGACGTGGTCCGCGCGCACCGTGTCCATCACAATCAGCACGACGTTGGGCCGCGCTCCACTGGCGATGGCGGGCGAGGCGGTGTGCGCGCCTGCCTGCCCCGCGATCCAAAGCACGGCGCTACAGAGCAGCAGGCCGGCGCCAAGCGCGACCGACCCGGCGGTGATCCAGCGGTTCGCGGCCCAACGGCCGCCGCGCCCGGCCCAGATGGCGAGGCCGGCGGTCGCCAGCAGGCCCAGCCCCAATGGCAGGGACCAAGAGCCGGCGCGCGTGAGGTTCTGGGCGGCCATATTGGATTCCAGGGCGAACTTCTGGCCCAGCCCCAGCCACAGTCCGGAAATCACCCAGTAGTTGGTCAACAAGCCCGGCCGGTCGATCCATCGTGCGGAGCCTATCCCCGCCGCCAACAGAATGATGAATGCGACGCCAGAGAGCAGCATCCAGATGCCGCCGTAAGGCAGTTCGTGGACCGCTGCCAGATTGATGGTGAATGCCAGCGCGAGTGTCAGGGAAGCGCCCAGTTCCAACACGCGCGCTGGATGGACCCGAACCGATGCGGAGTCGCGCAGGCGCCAGATCCGCAAACCCGCCAGCGTGCCCCGCAGCGGACCGGCAATCAAATACCCGATCGCCAGCAGGCTCGTCAATTTCCAGTGCCAGGCGGTGAAGAGGGAATACGGCCGCGTGAGGCGGAACAGGACGGAGGAAAAAACAAACTCCACTACCGCATAAGCCGACCACGCGGCGGCGCCGTAAATGGCGCCGGCGGCCACATAATCGGAGCACTTCCGGAATCGAGATAGCGAGGCACTCTCGGGCGTACCTGCCGCATGTGAACTGATCATTAGATTTCGCGACTTTATCACTTAGCCGTGCCGCGGGACTGAGCGTTCGACCGTTAAGCCGCTATGCTAACATGATGAGATCTGGAAGTGTGACCACGCATTCTCGCGTGGAACGCCGAACAGGGATCGAATAGAATCGGAAATGAAACGTAAGCCAGCCGGGCAGCAGCCGAACAACTACATCCTCGTGGTCTTCGATAGCTGTCGCTACGATTCGTTTTTGGCGGCGAAACCGAAGACGATCGCGCGGCTGGGCGAGGTGGAGCCGCGCTGGTCGTATGCATCGTGGACGGCGCCTTCGCACTACAACCTGCTCTCCGGCCTGCTGCCCCACTCCAGCCCCAAGAATGTCTTCGCCTCGGAGTACTACAAGAAGGACTTTCTGAAGTACGCCGAGCGCCTGGGTGTGGAAGGCGTCGGGTTCAAATCGCTGATCCCGAAACTCTACTTCCCGGCATTCCTGCAAGACAGCCTGCACTACCGCACGCACGCCATGGTGTCGCTGCCCGTGCTGAATCCGCGAACCATTCTGAACAACGGCTTCGATACCTACCGCCTGATGGACAACCACAACGACATGCGCGCCATGGTGAAAGAGATGCGCTTTCCCGAAGACAAGCCGTCGTTCTATCTGCTCAACGTGGGCGAAACTCACTATCCCTACGCGCTGCCCGACGAACCGCCGGAGGAGTGGCCGAGGATCAGCGGGATTCACGGCGTGTTCAAGCATCTCGACGAGCAGATTGTCGGTGGAGAACTGGCCAAAAGCAGCGATAAGTTCTTTAACAAGGCGAAGATGAAAATGCTGCGCGACCGCCAGATCAAAGCCGTGAAATACCTCGACAGGGTGGTGGAAGAAATGTTCGACATCGTGCCCGAGAATACCTACATCACCATCACCGCCGATCACGGCGAACTCTTCGGTGAAGGCGGCTTC
>JADGNS010000711.1 GCA_017883355.1 Candidatus Solibacter sp. | reverse complement strand
CATGCTGGACTACTTCAGCCACGACCCCATTTACCGCAAGTATCAGCACAACAACATCACCTTCAGCCTGTTGTATGCGTTCACCGAGAATTTCGTGCTGCCCATTTCGCACGACGAGGTGGTCCACGGCAAGGGGTCGCTGATCAACAAGATGCCGGGCGATGAGTGGCGGCAATTCGCCAACGCGCGCGCCTTTCTGGCGTACATGTGGGCGCATCCCGGGAAGAAACTGCTCTTCATGGGGCAGGAGATCGGGCAGCGCGAAGAGTGGAATCACAATGAAGGCATACGCTGGGAACTGCTGGAATACGATTGCCATCGGAACCTGCAGAGCCTGGTGCGCGAGCTGAACCGGCTGTATCGTGCCAACCCCGCGCTGTATGAGGTGGACTTCCACCATTCGGGTTTCGAGTGGGTGGACTTCCACGATGGACAGAATTCCATCATCGCTTTCCTGCGACGCGGCCACGACCCGAAGGATTTCGTCCTGATCTGCTGCAACTTCACTCCGGTGCCGCGCCAGGGATACGAGTTCGGCGTGCCGGAAGAAGGCTTCTATCAGGAGATACTGAATACGGATTCGGAGTTGTTCGGCGGAGGCAATATGGGCAATGGCGGCTGCGTTTCGTCACGCCCCATACCAAAGCACCAACGCCCTCACTCCATCGCCGTAACGCTGCCGCCCCTGGCGGTGGTAGCTTTCAAGAAGCTGTAGGGGCCGTGGCCAATTTTGGCTCGAGGCCTTTGACGATCAGGTCGGCCAGGCCCAGGCCGCCCTGCTGGGCTAAGACGGCGGCGAATTGCTGCTCGGCGTAATCGGTGGCACATTCGGCGGAGGAGTCCTCACCGCTGCCCAGCCATCCCGAGCCGTTTTGGCGCGCGGACCGCAGAATCTGTCCCATTAAGAGAGCTTCAAATTGCTGCGCGGCATCGTGCACCTTGTCCGCGGTTTGCGGTTTGGTGGTGGCGACGCCGGCGGACAAGACGGAAGCAATTGCCATATCGTTCATCAGATCACCTCTATTTCGGCTTCGAGAGCGCCGGCGGCGCGCAGGTTTTGCAGGATCGCAATCACGTCGCGCGGGGTGGAGCCGATGGAGGCGAGCGCGCGCACCAGTTCCTCAACCGTTGCGCCCTGCTTCAGCACGACGTTGCGGGCCTTCTCTTCCTTCGCCGCGATAGTGGTCTGCGGGACCACTTCGGTGGTGCCCGCGGCCATGGGGTTAGGTTGCGAAACCTGCATCACGGTCTGGATCTCGACGCTGAGATTGCCATGCAGGATGGCGACCGGCGCTACGCGCACGTCCTTCCCCAACACAATGGTGCCGGTGCGTTCGTTGATGACCACGCGCGCCGGACGGTCCGGCTCCACCACCAGGTTCTCCAGTTCGGAGATGAACTCGGTGACGCGCGTGTTGTATTCGCCGGGCACGGTGACGCTCACCAGACCGGCGTTATCGGCATGCGCCGTTGGTTTTCCGCCGGTGAATTTCTTGTTCAGGGCTTCGACAATGCGCGCCGTGGTGGTGAAGTCCGATTGACGCACCTGCAGGCGGATGGTGCCTTTAGGTTCGACCGAGGGCGCGGCGCGCTCCACGGTGGCCCCTCCCGGCGCGCGGCCGACCGTCGGATGGTTCACGGTCTGGGCGCTGCCGCCTCTGCCCGCGGAAAATCCGCCGGTCATGACCGGACCCTGTGCAACGGCGTAGACCTGGCCATCGGCGCCGCGCAGCGAAGTCAGCACCAGCAGACCGCCCTGTAGGTTGCTGGCGTCGCCGATGGCGGCCGCGGTGATGTCGAGATGCACACCGGGTTGCGCGAAGGCCGGCAGCGTCGCCGTAACCAACACGGCGGCCGTGTTGGCGACGCGGATCGCGGTGGGCGCCACGGAGACGCCCATGCGCTCCAACAGGTTGGTCAGGCTCTGCGCCGAGAACAGCGCCTGGCGTCGATCGCCCGTGCCGGCGAGACCGACCACCAATCCATAGCCGATCAGTTGATTGTCGCGTACGCCCTCGATCGAGACCAGATCTTTCAGGCGCGCGGCGCGTGCCGGCGCCGGTGGAGCGAGCACCAGAAGCAACAGGAAGAACGCGCGGGTAAAGAGTTTCATATTCAAAATGGCAGCAGGCCGAGCAGCAGGCGATAGAGGATGAAGGGGCGCTTGATGGCGTCGCCCACGACGCCCTTGCCGTTGACCCGAAGCTCCAGTTGTCCGAGACGGTCGGAACGCACCGTGTTGTCGCTGGCAATGTCGGCCGGACGCACCACGCCGCGCACCGTGATGGTCTGGCGCTCGGAGTTGATCTCGATATCCTTGGTGGCCTCCACCAGCATGGCGCCATTGGGCAGCACGCCGGAAACGCGCGCGGTGAGCGTGGTGGAGATGACGACGTCGCGGCTGGTGGTGCCCTGGCCGGAGAGTTGCGTGTCGCCGCTCAGGCCCGTCAGGTTGGCCCACGGACCTGCCGCCTTGGTAATGCCGGCGAGCGCGCTGACCGAGTTCTTGGTGCTGGAGGTGCGCGCCGTTTTGGTGGTTCCTTTGACGACCGCCGAAGCGCTCTCCACCACCAGGACCGTAATCACGTCGTCGATCTGGCTGGCTTTGAGGTCGCGTGCCGCATCGGCCAGACGCGAGCCCGGCGCCCAGATCCCGCCGGGAGGGGCAACCGGGGCAGCCGCGGAGCGGGCGCGGGCGTCGGTCACATAGTGATCCAGCGGAGACGTCTGGGCGGGCGCGGCCTTCTTCTTGGCGGCAAACGTCACGCCGGCCATCAGCAGGACTGAAATCAGGAGCTTCATAAACTTCCCTTGGTTACCACCACTCTGCCTTTGGACTCGACACGCGCCTGAAAGCGCCGTTTGGAGATGGGATTCTGTATCGGGATGGTATCGCCAATGGCGCCGGAGGCTTCAGCGACGCATTCCAGTTTGAGCCGGGCTCCGCCGTGGACGGCCTCTACCTGCACCGTCTCGCCGCGCAAGACTACCTTGGCTGGTTCCAACCACTCCGCGCGCAAGGCAGTTCCTTTGGCGATGGCGCGCCGCGAGACTTTGCCGGCAACTTGCTCGACGGCGCTCACCAAGCCCGCGGCGGGAACTTCCTCCTGCGTTTCCACGCGAAGCTGCGCGGCATCCAACAGAATGCCGGCCTTCACATCTTGGGCGGCGACGACGCGCGCCGTGGCGACGCGTACCTTGACTCGCGCCCAGAGGATAAAGCGGTGAGACCCGCCGTAGCTGACGTAGCCGTTCCAGAACCCGCCCGCCGGCGCCTGCCGCAGGCCGGAAACCGGGAACACCAGTTCGCCTTCGGGTGCGGGTTGGCGGCTGAAATCGAGCAATTCGATGTGCGCCGCGGGGAGCTCTTTTTGCATGGCGGCGAGCAGCCGGGCGGCGCTGAACACAGCCACCGGACGGGTGACGCAGACCTCGCCTGCGGGCACTGGCGAAAGGCTGAAGCGCTCGGCGAGACGGCGCAGTTCCGGCAGCCGGAAGACGCGTTGCACGCCGGGGGCGGGAGCCAGGCCGAGCGCTGTAGCGGGCGGAACGGCGGCCCACTCCGGAAACCGGGCGGCCAAATCGCCCGCCAGAATCTGGTCGGACGCGGGGCCCACGGCGAGGCAGCCCGCCAGCGCAAATGCGGCTAGCGGGATCATCGGGTGAGATTGTTTATCTGCTGGTACATATCGTCGGCGGCCTTGACGACCTTGGAATTGGCTTCGTAGCCGCGCTGCGCCACGATCAGGTTGATGAACTCCTCCACCACGGAGACATTGGATTGTTCGGTGTAGCCCTGCAACACGGTGCCGAGGCCTTCCTGGCCGCCGGGCGTGCCGACGGTGGCGTCGCCCGAGGAATCGGTGGGCATATAGAGGTTGCC
>JADGNS010000045.1 GCA_017883355.1 Candidatus Solibacter sp. | reverse complement strand
GCATCCGTCGTGTCCCTGAGCGGGCTCTTTCTCTTGCGGCAGCAGACCGCTTTCCAGCGGCAGTTTGAGTTGCGCGCCGAAACCCTGGCGATCTCCCTTGCCGGGCAGAGCCAGTTTGACTTACTGCTTTCGAACCGGTCCGAGATCGAACGGATGGCGCGCGCGGTCATGGTGAGCGATGGAGATGTGCTCTACGTCATTGTGGAGGACGCGTCGGGCAACTACATCGCCAGTGCGGAACGTGCGCCCATCAGCCGCCAGATGCTTCCTCAGGGCGGTTTCGAGATCAAACGGAGCGCCGTCCGGAATATGAGAGCCGGACCGGACGGCTCCCCATGCGTGGAAGCCAGCGCACCCGTAATCCCTCAGGCGGAAGGCGGTCTCTTCAGTCTGCAGGCATCGCAGGCAGAGGTTCTGGGCCGCGTCCGCGTGGCCTTGTCGTTCCAATCGCAGCGCGCCTTGTTCTACAGCACGCTCCGCTACGTGGTGGCGATCGGTCTATCGATTCTTCTGGTGGCGTTTGCGATCGGCTACGTCCAGATCCAGGGATTGTTGAGACCCCTTGTCGAGCTGGCCCAGGCTGCAAAGCTGGTTGGCGATGGCGGCGGCCGCAGCTTTCGTGCCATCAAACGGAGCGAGGACGAGATCGGTGTCCTGGTTGACAGTTTCAACCAGATGCTCGATCAGGTGGCGGAGAGAACGCGTGAGTTGCATGAACAGGTAGACGCCAAGGAGCGCGCCCGGGCCGAATTGGCTGAGGCGCAGCAACGGCTCATCGACCTCTCCCGCCAGTCCGGAATGGCGGAGATTGCCACGAGTGTTCTCCACAATGTCGGGAATGTGCTCAATAGCGTAAGCGTGTCCGCCACGCTGGTCGCCGACAAGGTCAAGGATTCTCGCGTGGATAAGCTCGCCGCTGTGGTCGGCATGTTCCAGGAGCACTCGCAAGACCTCGAGGACTTCCTCCGTCGCGACCCCAAAGGGCAAAGAGTGCTGCCCTATCTCGCCAAGCTGGGCAGTCACTTTGAGCACCAACACCTCTCCATGCTCACCGAACTCGAACTTCTGACGGACCATGTGGGGCACATCAAGCGGATCGTGGCCACCCAGCAAAACTACGCCAAGGTCTCCGGCCTGATCGAGAAGATCTCGATCGGCGAGCTTGTGGAAGACGCGCTCCGTATCCTGCAGTCCGGATTCGAGCGCCACCACATTGTCCTGTTGCGCGATTTCGAGGAGGTTCCGCGTATCGACTCGGACAAACATCAAATCCTGCAGATTCTCCTGAACCTTCTGCGTAACGCCAAACAGGCGATCGACGACGCCGGAAAACTGGAGAGGCTGATCCGCATACGGATCCGCCGGTCCGGGGACGAACGGATCCGCATAGAGGTGAGGGACAGCGGCGTCGGCCTGGCGCCGGAGAACGTGGCCCGAATCTTCGCGCACGGGTTCACGACAAAGCTGGACGGCCACGGCTTCGGATTGCACTCCGGGGCATTGGCTGCCAAACAATTGGGCGGCTCGTTATGGGCCGAGAGCGAGGGGCCCGGCCTGGGCGCGACCTTCACGTTGGAACTGCCACTGGCTACCACCCCTCACAAAGAGAGCCTCGTATGAAATCGACACCGGGAACTGAGCCGAATCACCGAATCCTTGTCATTGACGACAACCGAGCGATCCATGACGACATGCGAAAAGTCCTCATCGGAGACAACGCCGAGCAAGCGGACCTTGAGCCGGACGAGGAACTACTGTTTGGCGCCACGCCAGTTCGGGCCACGCGTTTCGAAATAGACTCGGCGTATCAAGGGCAGGAAGGCTTGTCCATGCTCGAAGAGTCGATTGCCGAGGGCCATCCCTACGCCATGGCGTTCGTGGACGTACGGATGCCGCCGGGCTGGGACGGCGTCGAGACGATTGCCAGGCTGTGGCAGGTTGCCCCGGACTTACAGGTGGTGATTTGCACCGCCTACTCGGACTATTCATGGACCGACATCCAGCGCCATCTGGGCCATCCCGACAACCTGCTGATTCTGAAAAAACCCTTCGACAATATCGAAGTCACTCAATTGGCCTATGCGCTGACCCAGAAATGGCACCTCAGCCGCCAGTCGTCGGCCCGAATGGAAGATCTGGACCGCATGGTGTCCTGCCGCACCAGGGAGTTGCAGCGGGCCGAGGAGGCATTTCGAGTGGTTTTCGAAGCCAGCCCGATCGCCATCACATTGTCCGACATGGAGGGCCGCTACCTGGAGGTCAACCGCGCTTGCGAAGACATGTTCGGCGTCGCAAAGGAGAGGATTGTCGGCACAGACCCGGTTGGACTTGGCTGGCTGGAGAACTCTGAGGAACTGAACGAACTCAGCAAGCGCCTTGCCAGCTTCGGCTGTGTGGATGCGCAGGAAATAGCATATACGCATCCCACGTCCGGGAGGCGGACTGGATTGCTTTGGCTGCGGGAAGTCACGATTCATCACTCCCCACACATACTATCGTTCCTGCTCGACATTACCGACCGCAAACAGATGGAGGACGAGTTGCAACGAGCCCGCACGGGCGCGGAGGCGGCGGCGAAGGCCAAGAGCGAGTTTCTGGCCAATATGAGCCATGAGATTCGTACGCCGCTGAATGGTGTCATCGGCCTCAGCACTCTCCTCGATGAAGAGAACATGCCGGACGACAACCGGTCCATGGTCCGGTTGATTCGCGCTTCGGGAGAGACGCTGGCGAAGATCCTGGACGACGTTCTGGACTTCAGTAAGATCGAATGCGGGAAGTTGGAACTGGAGCAAGCGCCATTCTCTCTTCGCGAATCCCTGGAATGGGGCGTCGATCTCTTCCGGATGAAGGCCACGGAAAAACACCTCGAGTTGAGGCTGAGCGTGGATAGCGGCATCCCGGCGCGGCTGACCGGTGACGCGACCCGAATTCGACAGATCCTGGCGAACCTCATCAGCAACGCGATCAAATTCACCGAGGAGGGCTCCATAGAGGTCAACGCCGGTCTCGCACGGGAAGGCGCGCCGGACGGCAAATGCCGCGTTCGGGTCGGGGTGCGCGACACCGGAATCGGAATACCTCCGGACAAACTCGACCGGATCTTCCAGTCCTTTGGCCAGGTGGACGCCTCGACCAGCCGCCGCTTTGGGGGCACAGGCTTGGGGCTGGTAATCTGCCGGCGCCTGGTCGAAATGATGGATGGCAGCATCGCAGTGGAGAGTCGTCCCGGAGACGGATCGGTGTTCGAATTTGACTTTGTCGCCGGAATTCCCTCCGCTACCGAGGCTATGCCGGCGCCGGCGCACGATTCGGAACTGGCGCGGATGCGGATTCTGGTCGCCGAGGACAACCCCGTGAATCAGATCGTCATAGAGCGCATGTTGCAGAGACTCGGCTGCAGCGCCGACCTGGTGTCTAATGGAATCGACGTGTTGCGCCAGGTCCAAGCCTCGCACTATGACCTGGTTCTGATGGATGTCCAGATGCCAGGTATCGACGGACAGGAAGCGTCGCGCCGGATTCGGTCGCTGTCGCCAGTCCACTCACGGATTCCCATTGTGGCGTTGACGGCATCGGCCACGGTGGAAGACCGCGGGGCCTGCGTCGCGGCGGGCATGAACGATTACCTGAGCAAGCCACTGGCTCTCGATGCTTTGCGGAAGGTTCTCGAACACTGGGGGCCGAGCCGCGGCGCCGCCGGCACAGACAGGGAGAGGCTGGCAGTCGCCTCCAGTTCTCCGCCCATGATCGCGGATTAGGTTAGGGCATCTTGGACGCTTGGTCTTTGAAGGCCACCGCGTTCTTGCGGGCATGATCCTGGTGGGCGCCGGGAATGGCTATCGACTGTTCGCTGAACTTGACGCCCTCCAGCATTCTTGCCTTGTTCGAGGCCGCCTCGCCGAGCTTGAAGTTGGCGATCCCAAGGTAGAATAGCGCCGGGCCGAGATAGGCCGGATTGTCCTGGATCAGGGGCAACGCGGCGCGCAGATTCTTGTCGGCGGCTGTGTACTGACCCTTTTCGGCGGCTAGATAGCCGGCAATATAATAGCCGTAGGCCAGCTCCGCGTTGCGTTTGAATTCCCAATCTTCCGCGGACATGCCTTCCGGCTTCCCACGCTTGTGGAGCGCGGCCGTGAGGCGGTTGGCGTAGCCCAGGGCGCGGTCGTTCAGCTTCTTTGCCAAAGACCTCTCGGTCAGGTACATCAGCAGATCGTCATTCTCCGGGAAGTTCGCCAGGGCCTTTTCGGCCACCGCGGGTGCTTTTTCCGCCGCCGGCGTCTTACCCAACGCTGCCAGATAGGGTCCGTAGGCGTCATTCAGGTATTTACTCTTCGGATTCTGTTGCTCAAGAGTGGAGATCAGGTCCACCACTACCTCAGGCTCGGCATCCACCGAAAGGGTGTAGAACACCGATTCGACGTACGATTGTGCTTCCTTCGCATGCGCGACGCGCTGTTCCCAGGCTTTCTTTTCGTCGGCGGCCTTCGGCGCGGGTTCCGCCACCATCTTGGCCGTCATCGGACGTATCGTTGCCGCCAGCTTTTTTACGGCACTCACGTCACTTTTCGCGGCAGCGTCTTTGAGGCCCTTGACGGCGTCCTCCAGATCGTCAGCGACGGCCACCGCCGGTCCGGCTAACAGCATTAGCGCCACACTTAAGGCACGCAGTTTCATTGGCATTCTCCCAAATTCCGGCATTAAACTGGTAGTTTCACGTCCGAATCTCATCGCCATAATTGTGCACGAACCCGCGGCCGGACGCAAGGGTCCGGCGGACGCTACCCTGCCTCCCGCAACGAAACGCCCGCCCCACGCAGGCGTTCATCTACACATAGAAGGGGCGTGCGAGAATAGCCGGTGAGGCCCGCCATGAAAGTGCCGCTCTCCCAGCTCGCCCATACCCGCTCCGGCGACAAGGGCGACACCTGCAATATCGGCGTCATCGCCTTCCGCGAAGCCGATTATCCCGTGCTGGCCCGCGAAGTCACCGCCGACCGCGTCAAACAGCACTTCGGCGATCTCATACAGGGCTCCGTCGAGCGCTTCGAGTTGCCCAACCTCGGCGCACTCAACTTCCTGCTGCACGGCGCGCTCGGCGGCGGCGGCACCGTCTCGCTGCGCACCGACGCCCAGGGCAAGACCTTCGGCGCCGCCCTGCTCGCCCTCGAGATCGACGTCTGACCGCCGCTCCCACGCGCCCTATTTCACCGTCAGCTCTTTGTTCTCCTCGACGCACCAGCGCACCAGGGACTCCGGGTATTTGTCGCGGCTGGTCCGCAGCAGGTCCGCCACCGGGATCTGGTGGAAGGAAAACGCGATCGATCCGTTCGCGCTCGCCGTGCCCACCATGTAGCCGTAGACGTCCGTCATGGCTTTCGGGCCCGGCACCGCGCCCGCCGGCAAGCGGTAGCGCACGGCGCCCGCGGTGCCCACGATCCATCCGGGCAGTTCCCTGCCCTTCCAGGCGTCGGTGTGATACACGCCTTCCATGTAGAAATGGGAGTGGCTGGCCAGGAGGTAGACCTTCTTGTGGGCCACGCTCTGGGCGTGCCACAGCGCTTCGTAGACTTCGCGGCCGCTCTTTTCACCCTGCGCCCAATCGCCCATGCTGTGCGAATTGCCGAAGCTGCCCGGAAGGGCGGCGTGCATGCCCACCACCAGCGTCTGAATCCCATCGGATTTTTCATCCCGGTCCACGACCGCATGAAACCACTTGAGTTGGGCGGCCTCGAACTGGTCCGTGCCGGCGTTATCCAGCGCGATGAAGTCTATATTGCGATTGACCCAGTGATAATAGCCGCGCAGTTTATGATCCACCGGATCGTCGCGCAGGCGCTGTGCGCGGAGAGCCGGAGTGTCCAGCCAGTCGGCGAATTGCAGCAGGTAGTGTTCGCGCGTGGAGGGCGGGATGACCTCGTGATTCCCCGGGCTGAGCATCACCGGAAGGGCGCCGAACGGCGCCAGTTGCTTGGCGATGAAATCGGGCCACGCCCCATTTTCGTAGTCGATGATGTTCAACGGCTTGGTGGTCAGCGCCAGTTTGGCGGGTGGGACCATGTCCTCATCGAAGGTATAGATCGCGCGGAAATCGCCCAGGTGCCAGTAGAACTCAGACCGGCTTTCCAGCACTCCGGCAGCGATCGCCGGCATCACGATGTCGCCGCAGTTGCGGGAATCGCCCGACACGGCAAATTTCCAGGGGCCATTGGCCGTCGGCTGCGCCGCCAGCGGGATCGAGAGTAGGGAAAGCAAACACGCAAGCTTCTGCATCTGAAATAGTGTGGCATAAGTTGCTCATGACGCCCAGGGGGGCACAACGAATGATGAAAATGGGGAGGGTACCCCTGCCAGCCTGGCTGGCTGCCTCACACGGATTTTGGTTGCGGCTTAGCTGCCCTATGCCACCTAGAGCCGCGGGGTCAGGTAACTGTAGGCGGTGTAGCGGATCTCGCTCCAGGCCAGTTCCGGCAGCGGGTATCCGGGATAGAGCGGCGTTTCCACCGGCGTGAACTTCACCCTGACGCGGATGGAAGAACGCCCTCGGGTCAATTCCAGCGGAAGCAGAAACTCGTCATCGCGAAAGCGGCGGTTCGAGGTCTGGACGACGTGCAGCGCGGCGTCGAGTTCGCCGCGCGGGCCGGAAAACACGCACGTATTCGAACCCGCCAGATACCACACGCCCGCGGGCTTCCACACCTTCCCGACGGCCACAAAGACCTCCGCGCGCTGGTTGGGGAATGCGTAATCCAATTTGCGGCGCAGCATGACGCCGAGGTTCCTGGGGTCGATCTTGAGGGTGAACTCCGAGGCGGTCTTCGTGATCCGCCCGCGATCGGTTTCCGCCGGATAGATCTCCTGGTCCTTGATCGTGTCCGGCCCCCATTCGTAGCGCGACCGGATCTCGTACGGCGCTCCGGCATCCGGCGATACGTATCGATGTTTCCGCTCGCTGGAACCATCGCCGATGCGAAGTACATCGGTTTCAACCAGCGACGCGGCGGGCAGACCGTACCAGTAGGTCACGGTTTCGTAGTGCTCCTTCGATTCGTTGGTGCCTCCGTGTTCCAGGCGGATCACGGCGTTCCTGCCGAACGGCATCAGGTCGGCCAGGAGGAAGCGGTAGGCCGATTCCACCTTGTCTTCCGGGCTGACCGCGTCCTTGGCGCTCTTCGCCCCCACCGGATGGCCGGCGAAGGGCAGCGTCATGTTCAGGCCGCCCCAGTAGTCGCCGCCGCCGCCCCACTCCTCGGTGCCAGTGCCGTAGGCCTGCGGGGTGAGGCTGTCGTCGAAGAAGAATCGCGGATCGCCCTCCAGGGTATTGAGCACGGCGTCGTGGGAAAAAATGAAGGAGGTGCCGATGAACTGGCCGCTCCAGTTGCCGCCGCCTTCAGCCTGGCGCGTGTCGAGCAGGACGAGGTCCTTGCCCAGTTCGGGCGACGGGTGGTCGCGATAGGTGGCGTGCAGATAGCCGACCTGGTTCGGCGGATCGTTGTAAGGGACGGTGCCGACGCGCCACGTGGTGCCGGCGGGCACGACGCCGCCCAGGTCGATGCGCGCGGAACGGAAGAAGGGCATCGGCAGATAGCAGGCGAGGTAGACCCGGTCCGCGGCGTAGCGCACGAACATCGGGAAGCTCTTGACGAGGTACTCGCGGTTGTCGCGATTGTAGAGCAGACCGGCGCCGAAGAAGAGGGCGACGGGGGCATCGATGGAGGGCTCCGCACGATTGTACCAAGTGATGCGGAGACGGGTTTGCGAGAAGGCGAGGGCCTGGTCGCGGGGGACGGAGAGCTCGAGGCGGCGGATGGTGGCGGGACCGTGGCCGCGCCAGATGGTGAGCGCGGAGGCCTGAGCGGTGACATTGGAGGCGCCGCTGAATTCCGTCACGCCGGCGGGCGCAAGATCGCTTCCGGCGCGCGCGATCAGATCCAGCACGTCGCGGTCGGGCGCCTCCTGGTTCCACGCCTTGATGGGGCGCGTGAGTGGTGTGCCCTTCACGAACTGGTGATAGATGTAGTAGCCCGTGCCGTAGAACGTGCGCGAATAGGCCATGCGGAAACGCTTTTCGAAGCCGATGGGGACCCAGGAAAGATCGCCGCCTTTGGTGTCGGCCCAGGTCCAGGCGAGCGGTTTGGGGAAGGCGGACTGCGGCTCGAAAACGGAGTCCGCCGCGGGATGTTCCGGGTCGGCCGTGCTGGTTTCGCGCACCAGATGGTCAGTGCCATCGACCTCGTAGTGCCACGGGCTGCCGTGCCAGTGGTTGTAGCGGACGAAATAGAGCTGACCCGGGCCTTCGACGTCGAGGGTGACGTTGCGGTCTTCGGCCAGTTGATACAGGAAGTGCGAGGCATCGGCCCGTTCGTTGCCACCCGCGCGATCGTAGGTGCTGCGCATGTAGGCACGCACGCCGATGCGCTGGTAGGGCCAGCGATCCCACATGCGGTAGGCGTCGAGGCCCACGGGGACTTGGGCGGATGCGGCGGCGGAGAGAGCGAGAAGGAGGAGGCGGGGGAGATGGACGGTCGCCCGCGGAAACCGGTCCCTGACGGTCGCGGCTCTGATTGGGCTAGTTCGCCGCACGGACATTGACCTTTACTCCAGACAGCGCGCCCGCGCCGCGGTAGACGCGCTCGGTGGCTTTCACAAAATCGGTGAGCCTGGCGTTATAGATATCCACGAACTTCTGCGGATTGCGGTCCACCAGCGGGAACCACGAACTCTGCACCTGCACCATGATGCGATGGCCGCGGCGGAAGGCGTGATCGATATCGGGCATCACCCACTCCACCTTTTCCATTTTGCCCGGCGTGAACGGTTCGGGCTTGGAGAAGCTATTGCGGAACTTGCCGCGCATGGCTTCGCCGCGCACCAGTTGCTGATAGCCGCCCATGTGGATGCCGGTGGGATTGGGGTCGGGGTCGGGATAGTCTTCGGAGTAAACGTCGATCAGCTTGACCACCCAATCGGAATCCGTGCCGCTGGTGGAGACGAACAGCGACGCGGTCAGCGGACCGGCCAGAGTGATATCGCTCTCCAACACTTCCGTCTGGTAGGTGAGCACGTCGGTGCGCGTGGCGGCGAATCGCTGATCTTCCACCATGTGCTCGCGCGTCATCCCCGGGCTTTGCCCGCCGATATAGGGCACGGGCCTCGCGGGATCGCTGACGTACTCGTCGAAGGGGGCGCCGGGCTCCTTCGACGCGTCGAAGCTCAGGCCGCCGTCGGCCTGGAGGTAGAGCATCTTCTGCTGGGCATCCTTCGGCGGCCAGGCATCTTCCTTGCGCCACTGGTTGGTGCCGGTTTCGAAGACGAACGCCTCGGGCAGTTTGGGATCGTCCTTGCCCTTCAGCCAGTGATTGAAAAACGGAAACTCGATTTCGTCGCGATAGAACACGGCGGTCTTGGACCCGAACTGCACGCGGCCCAGCGAATCGCCATCGCTGCGCGCCCAGCCGCCGTGAAACCACGGACCCATCACCAGCATATTGTTTGCGCCGGGGCTGTTCTTTTCGATCTCCTTATACGTATTGAGCGCGCCGAACAGGTCCTCGGCATCGAACCAGCCGCCCACGGTCATCACGGCGGGCTTGATGTTCTTGAGGTGCCGGCGCAAGTCGCGCGCCTGCCAGAATTCGTCGTAGGCGGCGTGCTGCGTCATCTCCGTCCAGAAGGGGACGTCGTTTTTGAAAAACTTCTCGTTGATGTTGGAGAGCGGTCCCAGGCCGAGGAAGAAGCTGTAGCCATCCTGCTGGGTGAGCGCGGAGTTTGGCGGCGCGGCGGCGGGCGGCAGCGTGGGCACCGGGCGCGGATGGCCGAAGAAAGAAAAGAAACGGAACATGTGGGGCAGGTAGAGGGTGCCGTTGTGATGGAAATCGTCGCCGATGAACCAATCGGCGATGGGCGCCTGCGGGGATGCCGCTTTGAGCGCCGGGTGCGCGTCGATGATGCCCGCCGAGGTGTAGAAGCCCGGATACGAGATGCCCCACATGCCGACGTTGCCGTTATGGTTGGGGACGTGATGCGTCAGCCACTCGATGGTGTCGTAGGTGTCCGTGCTCTCGTCGGTATCCTGCGGTCCGCGCTTCACGGCGCGGTGCGGCGTCATGTTGACGAAATCGCCCTCCGACAGGTTGCGCCCGCGCACGTCCTGGTAGACGAAAATGAATTGGTCGCGGGCGAATTTCTCCGAGGGGCCGAGAGAGGTCTTGTAGTTCTCCACGCCGTAGGGGCTCACGCTGTAGGGCGTGCGGCTCAGCATGATGGGGTACTTCTGGCCGGTGTCCTTGGGAGCGTAGACGCTGGTAAAGAGGCGCTTGCCGTCGCGCATGGGAATTTGGAATTCGAACTTGGTATAGTGCGACTTGATGAATTCGAGACCCTGCCCATAACAGGAGCAGGCCAGAAACGACAGGACTGCGAGAGAGCGCGAAGTTAGCATAGAGACCATTAGCGTACCAAGGCGAGGACAACGATGGATTCCAAGACGAACGATCGACGTGGCTTCCTGCACGGCATGCTGGCCGCAGGCAGCCTGGCCGCGGCGGCGCCCGCGGCTGCCCAGGCCCAACCGGCGAGCTCTGCTACGGGCGACCTGCCATACCTACCTGCCTACACCCGGGCGCAGAACTACAAGAGCCTGAAGCAATCCAGCTTCGACAAGACGGGCGGCAACAGCGATCGCTGGCCGGTTGCCGCGGGCGGCGTGCAGGAGGTGTTTAACGCGACCGGCGCGGGGGTGATCACGCACATCTGGTTCACCATTTCGGCGCGCAGCAACGATCATCTGAAAGAGCTGGTGCTGCGCGGCTACTGGGACGGCAACGCCAAACCGAGCGTCGAAGTCCCGGTGGGCGATTTCTTCGGGCTGAATCTGGGGATTTACCAGATCTACGAATCGCAGTACCTGGCGTGCTCGCCGGGGCGCTCGCTGAACTGCTACTTCGCCATGCCGTACAAGCGCTCGGCGCGGTTCACGGTGACCAATGAGGGGTCGCAGGAAGTGGGGTCCCTCTATTCGAATATCGATTACATGGCGGTGCCGAAGCTGCCCGACGACTCGCTCTACTTCCACGCGCAATACCGGCAGAGCGCGCCGTGCGTGCCGGTGGTTACGCCGGGCGGGAAGAACCTGGACGGCAAGCAGAACTACGTCTATTGCGAGACGCGCGGGCGCGGGCACCTGATGGGGGTCACGCTGGGCGTGCTGCAAAACGCCAACGGATGGTGGGGCGAAGGCGACGACATGATCTTCGTCGACGACGAGAGCAAGCCGGTGATCACCGGGACCGGCAGCGAGGACTACTTCCTGGGGAGTTGGAACTTCGGCGGCCAATTCGGCGCGGCGCAGTTCGCCCACCGGCAGTACGGCGCGCCCCTGATTGTGAATCCGGAGCGGACGGGCGGCAAGTACTGCTGCTACCGGTGGCACGGCGACAATCCGGTGACCTTCGAGCGCTATATGAAGCACACCATGGAGCACGGTCACGCCAACGATCGCGGAGACAACTTCTATTCGGCGGGGTATTGGTATCAGAGCACGCCGTACACCGACTTCCCCGCCCTGCCCCCGGTGGCGCAGCGGATTCCGATGGTGAAGGCGGGATAGCGGGCTTTCACCCGGCCGCTTTCTCCACCGAACACATCACTGCCGCCCCAAGCGCAGGGGCTGAGGAACGGCCTCAGCCGCTCGCGCGGCCGGATGACCCCGGCGGTGGGGAGCCAAATCAGTTGATAGCTTTTTCAAACCGGAGAGGTTTCGCGCGCACCGATCACGCCGGAAACGTGTCGGCCGACAGATCCAATAGAGCAATGAGCTTCTTTATTGCCGGGCGATTCGGTCGTCCGCGGAAATGGATACGTGCATCCGTGTCTTCAGCAATTTGAAACTGAAGAACGCGATCAGGTGAGGTTTCCGGGGACAGGCGCCCACGGCTCGACTCAGAAGCTGTGGCGACAACCGCTTCTGATTTCTGTTCGACTTGCCCCACGGCGGAAGGCTCGCCAGCATCGCCGCCGTGATCTCGGACGAATTCGAAATTTGCGCGGTAAACGCGAATGATCTCGTTGGCCGCGTGCGGCGCGAACTCTTGCGTAACGAGAACGTGGCGTACACTCAAAGGTAGTGGTTCGCCATACTTGC
>JADGNS010000710.1 GCA_017883355.1 Candidatus Solibacter sp. | reverse complement strand
AGCGAGACCGCGCGGTCGCGGTCGATATCCACCATCACCTGCGGGCTGGAAATCTGCATGTCGCTGTTGACGTCCACGAAGCCGGGCAGCGCGCGCATCTTATTGGTGAGCTGCGGCGCCCACTGATAGATCTCCGCCAGGTTCACGCTCTGCAACGTGAGTTGGTACGCGCTGGGCGAATTCTGGCCGCTCACCGTGATGGGCGGCGGATTCTGCATGAAGACGAACAGACCGGGAATAGCGGCCATCTTGGGGCGCAACTGCTCGATAATCTGGTCTACCGAATGGGTCCTTTCCTCGCGCGGCTTCATGCGTCCGAACATAAACGCCTGATTGCCTCCCACCACGAACACGCCGACGTCCTGTACATCCGGGTGCGCGCGCAAAACTTCCCCGGCCGCGTGGTTGTGCGCGGCCACCCAATCGAACGAGGCGTCCTGCGGGCCCAGCGTGCCGGCGAACATGAACCCGCTATCCTGGCTCGGGATGAAACCGGTGGGCATGGTCACGAACAGGTACACGGTGCCCACCAGCATGAGGACCGCGATGCTCAGCGTGACCAGGCGAAAGCGCATCGCAATGCCCAGCGTGAGCTCATACCAGCGCTGCAGCAGGTTGAAGCCGCCTTCCAGGGCGCGGTACGCCAGACCGTGCCGGCCATGGTGTTCCTGTTTGAGGAAGCGGCTGCCCAGCATGGGCGTGAGGGTGAGCGAGACGAAGCCGGAGATCAGGATGGCCACCACGATGGTCACCGAAAACTCGTGCAGCAGGCGCCCCACGATGCCGCCCATGAACAGCACCGGGATGAACACCGCGACCAGCGAGAACGTCATGGAGAGAATCGTGAAGCCGATCTCGCGCGCCGCGTTCACCGCCGCGGTCAGGCGCGGTTCGCCCATCTCCATGTGGCGCACGATGTTCTCCAGCATGACGATGGCGTCGTCCACCACGAACCCCACCGAGAGCGTCAGCGCCATCAGCGACAGGTTGTTGAGGCTGTAGCCCAGCAGGTACATCACGGCGAAGGTCCCCACGATGGAGAACGGCACCGCGCAGCCGGGAATCAGGGTGGCGGAGAGATTGCGCAGGAAGAGGAAAATCACCAGCACCACCACGGCAATGGTCAGCAGCAGCGTGAACTCCACATCGCGAATCGATCCGCGGATGGATTGCGACGCGTCGAAGGCGATGGAGAGTTGGATCGCCGGCGGAATCTCCTTGCGGAACTCGGGCAGCAGGCGTTTGACGTTGTCCACCACGTCCACGGTATTGGTGCCGGGCTGGCGCTGGATGGCGAGGATCACGCCACGCTTGTTGTTGTACCAGGCGACGACTTTGTCGTTATCGACGCTGTCGATTACGTTGCCGAGTTCTTCCAGGCGCACCGCGGTCCCATTGCGCCAGGCGACGATGATGGGGCGGTAGGCGGAGGCGTTGGCCAGCGAGCCGCTGGATTCGATGGTGAACGCCTGCTTGTCGCCATCGATGCGTCCCGTGGGCAGATTGGTGTTGCTGCTGGCCACGGCGCGCTGCACTTCGTCGATGCCGATGCCGCGGGCGGCGAGCTTGTCGGGGTCCACCTGCACGCGCACCGCGAACTTCTGCGCGCCGAATACCTGCACGCGCGAAACGCCGCTGACCATGGAGATCCGCTGCGCCAGCAGCGTGTCGGCGTACTCGTTGACGGTGTACATGGGCAGCGAGGTGGAATCGAGCGCCAGGTAGAAGACGGGCTGCTCCGCCGGGTTGACCTTGTTATAGGAGGGCGGGCGCGGCATGCTCGGCGGCAGACGTCCGCCGGCGCGCGAAATCGCGGCCTGTATGTCCTGCGCGGCGGCATCGATCTTGCGGTCCAGGGTGAACTGCACGGTGATCGACGTGCTGCCGAGGGAGTTGGTCGAGTTCATCGACTGTATGCCGGCGATGGTGGAGAACTCGCGCTCCAGCGGCGTGGCCACCGTGGACGCCATGGTATCGGGGCTGGCGCCGGGCAGCGCCGCGGCCACCTGGATGGTGGGGTAGTCCACGCTGGGCAGCGCCGCCACCGGCAGTTCGCGGAAGGCGATCGCGCCGAAGAGGAGAATCGCGAAGCAGATGAGCGCCGTCATCACCGGGCGCTCGATGAAGAGGCGCGAGAGGTTCATGACTTCCCCGCATCGAGTTTCGCCGGGTCTACAAGCTGCACCTGCGCGCCCGGGAAGAGTCGCAACTGCCCGTCGGTGACCACCGTATCGCCGGGCGCGAGGCCCTTCTCGATCACCATCTTCTTGCCGAAGGCGCGGCCGGCGGTGACCACGCGTATGGCGACCTTGCTATCCGGCCCCACGACGTAAACGAATTGGCCCTGCTGCCCGGCCTGCACGGCTTCGGCGGGTACCACGGTGGCCCCTTGGATGGTGTCCAAGGTGAGCACGGAAGTGACGAACTGGCCCGGCCACAGCACGCCGTCGGTGTTCTCGAAGGTGGCCTTCAGGTGAATCGTGCCGGTGGCGGTATCCACGGTGTTGTCGATCACGGAAAGCGTCCCGGACGCTCCCCGCGCGGGGTCGTCCTGCGCGAACACGCGAACCGCGAGCTTGTGATTGGTACTGAGGCGGCGCACGGCCGCGAGGTGCTGTTCCGGCACGTTGAAGTTGACGAAGATCGGCGACACCCGATGGATGACGACCAGCGGAACGTCGTTCGCCTTGACCAGATTTCCGGCGTGCACCAGCAGGTTGCCGGTGCGTCCGGAGAGCGGCGAGCGGATCTGACAGTAATTGAGGTTGAGCTTGGCCGTGCCCACCGCGGAGAGGTCGCTATCGAGCGCCGCTTTGGCGCTCTCGATGCCGGCCTGCGTGGCGCGCGCCGATTCGCGGGCCACGTCGGCAGAGGTCTTGGCCTGGTCGGATTGCGAGCGCGAGACCACGCCCGCCTTGGCGAGTTCCGCATAGCGGTCCGCATCGCTCTGGTTGTACTTGGCCTGCGCGGCGTCGCGCGCCA
Organism: Candidatus Solibacter sp.; assembly: GCA_017883355.1. Lineage (GTDB taxonomy): Bacteria > Acidobacteriota > Terriglobia > Bryobacterales > Bryobacteraceae > Solibacter. The sequence continues at coordinate 905 of JADGNS010000710.1, read as the reverse complement.
GCGTAGCATCCAACTGGCTGATCTGCGCGCGGTCGCGCGATACGTTGGCTTCGGCCTGGCGCAGCGCTTCCTCATAAGGACGCGGGTCGATTTCAAACAGCAGATCGCCCTGCGCGACATTCTGGCCTTCCGTGAAACTGACGCGAAGAAGCTGCCCCGAAATCTGCGATTTGATCTGCACGATCGCGGAAGCTTCCACCGTGCCCACCACGCGCAGTTCGGTGGGCACGGATTCCTGCGTGGCCTTGGCTGCCGACACCGGAACGATGGGCATGGCAACCGGCCCATTGGCGGGCTGCGCCGGTTTGCACGCGCTGAACGACAACAGGCACAGACCGGACGAGAGGATCACGGCGATTCGTTTGACTGCCGGCACGATGGATTACTCCCCGATGAGGAATCAGGCTTTCGCCTATTGTTCGCAGTTTAGCAAAAAGGTGAAGTTACAGGTGTTTCGGAAGATACTCGGGTTTGCACGTGCGTCAGGCGCCTTGCCTTCCGAACAGATGCACTCCACTGGGGTCGCCTTCGGGGAGCGGCTTGGGCGTTTCCTTTCACAGCTCGCGCCGAGCCATGTCGATCATCTCAACATCAACTACAGCGGCAAAGTAAACGAGGTCGATACGACTGCGATCACGCGCTCGGTCCTGAAAGGTTTCCTGCAAAAAGCCGGCGGTATCGACGTGAACGAAGTGAATGCCCCTGCTTATGCCGAGAGTCTCGGCTTGCAGATCAACGAGACGCGCTTGAGTGCGGTCGGCGATTATACCGATCTGCTCGAACTCTCCGTCGCGCTGGAAGGAAAATCCGTTTCCGTGGCCGGCGCATTTTTCGGCGCGACGCCTCGCATTGTCAGCATCAACGCGCGGCCCGTAGAAGCGCGCCCGAGCGGCGTCATCCTTGTT
>JADGNS010000709.1 GCA_017883355.1 Candidatus Solibacter sp. | reverse complement strand
CCTACTTTCTCCTAACGCCACCTATCGACCGCAAGGAGGAAATGAGACGCTTTCGGGGTGTTGCGCCGGATGTAGAATCAATTGGGAGTTCCTCATCTGAAAACCGTGCGGATCGTGCTCGTGCTGGTGTTCGCAGTCAAGGCGTTTGGTGCCGAACCCATTCGAGACGAGCCGCTACGTCTCCGGGCGTTGATGGTTCTGTTTCCGGGAATGTCGATTGCGGCCCGGCCTGATGGCCTATATACCGTCAGCGGACTCGTTACGCAATCTAACGAATTCTGTGCGTCGACCGGAGTGCAGCTAAGTGGGGTCTCTCGATCCCGCGTGGTTCGCCTGTGGCTGTTCCGCTGGCCTATCGGGACAGCCAGGGAGTTGCTGGCCATCCTCCACTACAACTTCTCCGGCATCCAGCCAAGATGCGAGTCGGTTACTTGGCTCGCCCACTTAACATGGATGAACGACAATCTCGTTGTCCTGGACCGTGAAGACCTGTTCTACGGATACCAGCTCGGTTTGCGACGTCTTGAGGTTCAAGACCTGACATCTGACGGGTTCGACGAGTTGCTTCTGGAAGCCACGGATGCGCAAAGTGGCTGCGGTTACTCGTACCTCCTGATTTATTCGCTATCAGAAGGGTTCTTCGACAAGGTGTTGCTAGTGTGTTCGCAAGTGGATTGCGGGCAGGAACGATGGCGGCTGGACCTCGACATCCGGCGAACCGTTCGGGAGCGAGGGAAGCGATTCTGTTTCGTCAAGACCTCACAGAACAAGGTGAGTCGTCTGTGCTACCCGTCGATGGCGAGGCGTCAGTAGCCGCACAAGGTCAGCATAGCGTCAGGTGATATGCGGCGCTACTTCCAGAAAACGGCGTCATCGTAAACTGGCCACAAAATGCGACGCAGCAGCAACTCCGCTGGATTCACCCGCTCACTGGAGCGCTGCTCCGGACCATCGTCAGTTTGGCACCGGATGCGCCTGGCCGGTGAGGACTCGTTTCAACGCTTGATGATTCGCGCGTCTTCAACCCATTAGTCGTCTTTCTGCCTCGCTGCCAGGCACGCCTGGTACAAGTCGAGTTCGCCCAGGCCGAGTTCCTGGCCGATTGGCGTGGCGTGGGACAAATAAGCGACCGCTGTAGTTCCGTTGGTCTGTCCGTTCATGTCGACGAGCAGGGCGGCGGCGCCGGACACGAGAGGTGCGCTGAAGGACGTGCCCCACACTTGTGCGTAATGTTCCGCCGGATAGGTGGTAATTACGCCTACTCCGGGCGCCGCGATGGTGACAAGCGGACTGCCGTAATTGGAAAAAGTACCGCGGATCATGAAATTGTCGGTGGCCGCGACGCCGATCACACTGCTATAAGCGGCCGGCCAAACCTGGATCGCCTGGCCGTCGTTGCCGGCGGAAGCCACGCAGATCACTCCATTCGAAGCCGCATAATCGAGAGCGGCGTTCAGGGCAGGCGAGTCCTGCTTCAGGCTGAAACTCATGTTGATCACGTTGACTTCGTGGTCAACCGCATAGTAAATGGCCTGCACGATCTGAGAAATCGAGGCGCTGCCGTTGGCGCCAAAGGCGCGCACCGGCATGATTCTGGCATTGGGGGCCACCAGGTGGATTAGCCCGGCCACCATGGTGCCGTGCCCATACGCCGGGAACTTCTTGCCGTCCAGGATGGGAGTGGTCTCCTGATCCAGAATCGGCGTGGTCTCCTGCTGAAGAATGACGGCGGTTCCGCCATCGAGGATCGGCGTGGTCTCCTGGTCGAGGATCGGCGTAGTTTCCTGATCGAGGATCGGCGTGGTCTCCTGATTCACATCGGCCTGCTCTTGACCGTTGGGCAGGTTGTTCACAAAATCCCAGCCGCGGGTAAGGGAGTTCCTCAGAACCGAGTGGGTGAAATCCGCTCCGGTATCGATGGTGGCGACGATTCCCTTACCGGTTGCAAGGGTGTGAGCCTTGTCCATGTTGATGACGTCGGTGGCGGGCTGGTTGACGTAGGCCGACGCCGCCTGGGAGTTGTAGTAGGGGATCAGCCTGCTGGAGAAACTGGTTGCGGCACCCGACGAGCCATCGGGGTGGATCGGACTGGCTGAATTGACACCGGGCAATCGGACATGCTTGTCCACCTCGGCACTGCTGACGGCAAACTCCTGAGATAGTTCGTTCACTACGATGTGCCGGGCAACGCCTGACGACGCGAGAACGTGGTAGCCGGACAAGGAACCACCCAGTGATTTCACTACCGTGAGACCGTAGCGTTGGGCGATACCGTTAATGTCCCCGGTGATCTTGACGATGTACCGGTCTTCCGCGTAAGCCCCCAGCGAATAGAGCGCCAAGATGAAGGCGATGCGGACCGAAATGCGGAGTCTGCGTAACATGATAGGTTTTCCTTTGGACACTACTGCCGCTCCGCTGGTTGCTTGCGCGAGGACGTCAGGGACCTGCTGACTGGTGGTTCCGAAATCAATCTCTTCAAGGGTACCTGGATGCTCCTAGAATCCCGCAGACGGATGCACAGTCTGAGTTGCGGGCGCTGGTCGTACTCCATCTGAAACTCCCCGAAACGGTTACTCGAAGTCTCGGCAGCTATCGCCTTGCCAGCTCTCAAACAGACCGGGAGGTTGGCCATCTCAAGAGCGGGCAGGGCGGCGCTGACGATCTGGCCGATGACGGCAGCGCGGGGAGAATTCATTAGCGGCTCAATGCGCAGGTCTACCGAGCAATCTCCGGCGCGATAGAGTCCCTGCCAGCCAGCCTGCCAACTGGCGCGCAGTCCCGCGGGGGAAGGAACCATAAAGCTGTCAAAGATCAACTCGACCGGCAGCCGGTTGCCGCGCTTCTGACGATCGGGCACCCGGCCCGGGAATATGGTGCGTGCCAGGCGAACCGCCGATCGCGGAACGGGGTTCGCGGCCATACTCGCACCGCTAGAGGTCAAATCCGAGAGATCACGGCATTTCCGACACGCATTTTCGAGGTGCCCTTGCATCTGCGTGCGGTCCTCAGCGGTTAAAAGCCCCCGCTTGAAATCCACCCATTGGTCGATTGCGTAGTGGTTCATAGACTTGAATCACTCCCCTACCGCCGGCTTCCCCGCGGTCATTCATGCCTCATTCCTTGCAGTTCCATGCAACAGAAAGATAAGTCGCTACTTTAGAGTAGATTGCGGTTTGCAAGAGCCCTACCGGGGAAAGCCCGATTTTGCATCCCAAATAGACCTGATCATGTACAGGGCGGGATTTCGTCGCAGTCGCGAGGATTCTCGAATCGCTCGGGGAAAAATATGAGACAAACAGCTCCGATGGAGCCGGTTGGCTGTACAATTGTTACCGTCAGGGAGCCCAGAAAGGTGCCTTCATGGATACAGAACGGGGAGCGAAGATATCGGTTATCAGGTGGTCGGCCCGCGTGCTCACGGTGATCTTTGCGGGGTTTTTCCTGTTCATGGCCATCGGCGAGTCTTTGCAATCGCATGCGCATGAGCCAATTAAGCCACTAGCAGCAATCTGGTTAGGCCTGGCGGGGATCTATGCCGTCGCGATGTTTCTGGCGCTCAAATGGGAGCGCGCGGCCGTGCTCGTTGGCGTGGCAGCCCTCCTCGGCGCCCACGTTGAGGGGCTGTTCCTGGGACTGTTCGAATATCCGGGTCGCCTCACTCTGGTAAGTGTCGTGAACCCGCTCCTTCTAGCTTTTTGGGTTCCCGTCCTGTTGTACTTGCTGTGCTGGCGACTCGAAGGGCGGGGTCGGAGGATGGCGGTCCTCTAAGCGTGAGGGGACTAAACGCGATATGGTCAGAGTTTACGCTGGTCTTGGCCGCTATGACACCGGTTCGACGCGTTAATCTGCTGCTCCCCCTTCTTGCAGCAGTCACCTTGGGTGCG
>JADGNS010000708.1 GCA_017883355.1 Candidatus Solibacter sp. | reverse complement strand
GTAGTCCGCGACCTGGTGGATTCCATCCCCGCCTACCGCCACTTCGATCTCGATATCCGCGACCGCCAGGGCGTGCGCGACCTGGTGGCCGGCGAGCGGCCCGATTTCATCATCCACACCGCCGCGCAGCCCTCGCACGATAAAGCCGCGTCGATTCCCTATGACGATTTTGACGTCAACGCCGTGGGCACCATGAACATGCTGGTGGCCGCGCGCGATTACTGCAAGGATTCCCCGTTCTGCTTCACCAGTACCAACAAGGTCTACGGCGACCGCCCCAACTACCTGCCGCTCCGCGAACTCGAGAAGCGCTGGGATTACGCCAACGGCCTGGACGGCATCGACGAGAACATGTCGATCGATAACTGCCTGCACTCCCTCTTCGGCGCCTCCAAAGTGGCGGCCGACGTGATGTGCCAGGAGTTCGGCCGCTATTTCCAGATGCCGGTCGGCATCTTTCGCGGCGGGTGCCTCACCGGACCGCAGCACTCCGCCGTCGAGTTGCACGGCTACCTGGTGTACATCATCATCTGCGCCGTTACCGGGAAGGAATACCAGATCTACGGCTACAAGGGAAAGCAGGTGCGCGACCAGATTCACTCCCACGACGTGGCCAACCTGCTCCTGGAGTTCTACAATGCGCCGCGCTGCGGAGAGGTCTACAACATGGGTGGCGGGCGCTCCAACAGCATTTCCATTCTGGAAACCATCGACCTGCTGGCCGGCATGGGCTACAACCTGAAGCACAGCTACAAGCCGGAGAACCGCGTCGGCGATCACATCTGCTACATCTCGGACCTGACCAAGATTTACCAGCACTTCCCCAACTGGAAGCTGGAGTACGATCTGCCCCGGATCGTCGGGGAGATCGTGCAGGCGCACCGGGGGGCTTAGCGTCCCCTACTCCAATTCTTCCAGGGAGACGAGCCCGCGCTTGAGCGCTTGCACGATGGCCTGCGCCCGGTTCTCCACCTGACCGGAAGACCCATCGGGTGTCGATCGCCTCGGCGCGTTGTCCACGGTACATGCCCTAAGTCTACGGCGGTTCCGGAAGTTACACATCCCTCAGCAGGCGCAGCCGGGGTTCCCCCGTTCAGGGGATTTTGTGACGGGTCCCGCAATTCCGCCTAAAGGTCCGGCGACTTCTGCCGATGTAGTTAGTTGGGTCCAGGGCGGAGCCAGCAGCGATCTGGTGAGCGGGAGCAGTGTGATCAGAAACCAGAGAAAAACGGCGACGACGGCCGACTCTTCGATAGAACGACTTCATCCTGACCTGACACCCGGCGGACGAGGCAATCGATCATGAGCAGAGACTTGACAGACTGGAATCGTGGTATGGGGGACGCCGAATCCGGCAGCCTGGCAGCATCAGGCGGATCGCGAGACTACTATGATGGCTATGATTATGCGTGTGCCGTCGATTACGAGTTTGTCGCGGTATTGCCTGAATTCTTAGCCGAGGGAGACCTCAGTCCATTCAGCAGCAATTCGGCAATGCTGGCAGCTTCGGCTTCGGCCTTCACCGCGCAACTGGACAGATTGAACTCCAGGCTCTTGGATTGCGAGGCCGTCAATCTACCGGCGGGCGTCAATCTACCGGCGGGCGCTGGACCGGACGCGGTCTGCGCTGTCAGGTGCTGAAGCGGACCCGCGGGACGGAATACACGGAAACCGACCCACCACCGAAATCGTCGCCGAGACGTGCCGTGGCTTCCACAGCCATCGTGTGCCGCCGCGCCGGAAACGCCGGCGTCTTTTTCTTGGCTCTGAGCGGGAATTCGTAGTCGAGGGCGACTTCACCCGACCTCAGGCTGCCTCAATTACACCCCCCTCTTATCGTGCACCGGTGCCGAAGCGCGGAATACATTAAGATAAGAGAGAATTGCTCAAGAGTATTGGCGACGCATTAATTGCTTTCGGACCGTTGGGCGTATTCGTCATCGGGCTCTTGGATTCGCTAGGCGTGCCGCTGGTGGGTGGAGTGGACGCCCTGCTGATCTACCTGGCGGTGAAAACGCCGCGCATGGCCTACATCGCCGCCGCCGCCGCCACCGTGGGCTCGATGCTGGGCAACCTGCTTCTCTTCCTTGGCGCGCGCTACGGCGTGCGGCGCTTTGCGACCGAGGAAGCGCTTGGCGGCAAGCGGCAGAAGTTCCGGCTCTGGTTCCAGCGCTACGGATTGCTGACGGTGTTCATTCCGGCGGTGACTCCGTTCGTGCCGCTGCCGCTCAAGGTGTTCGTAATTTCGGCCGGCGCCATGCGTACGCCGCTGAGCCGGTTTCTGAGCGTGGTTCTGTTGGCGCGCGTGATTCGCTATTTCGGCGAAGCGTATCTCGGCATACGTCTGGGCGAGGATGCTCACGGGTTCCTGACGCGCAACGGATGGAACATCGCCGCCATCGCCGTTGCCATGGCGCTGGTGCTGGTAGGCTTAGTCAGGTGGAGAGATCGGCGGCGGGCGGAGGCGTGAGCGTGCGGAGTTCCAAGCGGAAAGTGGCGATGGCGGTCTTTGGGGGCTGCGCCCTGGTGGCCGCGCTTGGTTTTTTCCTGTTCCGCGCCAAAGATCTCTCGCCGGGTTACGTACCGCTCCGCACCTTCCTGGATGACGCCTCGGGCGTGATGGACGGGACGCAGGTGCGCCTCAACGGCATCCCGATCGGCTACCTGGACGGCCAGAAGCTCACCAACTCGCGCGACCCCAACCGGAAAGTGCAATTCGATCTGCAAGTGAGAGAGAGCTATCTGCGGGAGATCCCGGTGGATTCGGTGGTAGGCCTGGCTTCCGACAACCTGCTGGGAGACCAGTACATCGGGATCCGCCGCGGGCGGAGTACGCAGCATATCCAGGCGGGCTCCGAATTAGGCGTCACCCAGACGCAGGACATGACCCGGATGATGGCGCAAATCAGCCTGCAACTGGACCGGCTGCAGGCGGTGGTGACGCGTGCCGACAAGTTGCTCTCGGGCGTGGGCAAAGGCAAAGGCGCCATCGGCAGAATCGTGCAGGATCCGCAATTGCAGACGGGCGCCGGGGTCAGCGCCGAACTCGATCAATTGATGGCCGACGTGCAGCACGGCCACGGCACGGTCACCAGGCTGTTCTATGAAGACCCGCTCGGCGCCCAGTTGCAGGCGCCGCTGAAGCGCCTCGACGCGATTATGGCGAGCGCGGACGCGACGTCCGCCAGGCTGAAGGAATTCAAGGACGGCCTGGACCGCGCCACCGCGGAGTTTCACGATTTGCAGACCGGGATCGACGCGGGCAAGGGTTCGTTCGCCAAACTGAGCCAACTGCAAACGCGCTTCGACGAGCTGACGGCCAAGATTGACGGCATGATGGACCGGATCAACTCCGGACAGGGCACCGTCGGGCAGTTGATGGTAAACCCGCAACTCAGCGAAGCGCTGGCGGGAACCACGCGCGAGTTTCAGGAACTGGCCAAGGGTCTGCGCGCGAATCCCGGAAAATTTATCGCCCTCAAGCTGTTCTAAAACGTGGGGAAAAGCGGTTTCTCGCAGGCGCAAGGATCGCAAGGAAGATCATTCTTGGCTTGTGGAGTGTTTCTGGATGCCGGGCTGCGGGTTCACTCAGCAACGCTCTCTCACGCGAGTGGGCACAAAATCCAGTGGTTTTTCTTGGCGATCTTGGCGTCTTGGCGAGAACTCTTAGGGCTTATTGCCCCGTAATCGTGATCATCGCCAGATTGCCGGCGGCGTCCCAGGTGTATTGGATGGCGGTGCCGTCGCTCAACGATACTTGCGTGAGGCGATTCAGTCCGTCGTAGGAGTACGTGGCGCTGCTGTTGGGCGTGAAGCCGGAACCGATCAAGGTGAGCAGGTCGCTGGTGGCGGATTGCGCGTTGCCGGCCGCATCGGTGGCGGTGATGCGG